>JBAZWX010000001.1:0-1651 GCA_041660145.1 Minisyncoccota bacterium
GACGTAGCCGTTTTGCAAGAGTTGGATTAGGAGTTCATGTTACAGCTGGTTTTATCCAACCAGGGTCTGATAATTACCCGGTTCTTGAGATGACAAATCTCGGCCCGGTCCCTCTTTCCATAAAGCCAGGGGTGAAAGTTTGCCAGTTTATATTTCAACGTTGTGATGGTGAGGCAAAACACGACGGAAAGTTTGTTAATCAAATAAAACCATAAAGCCCTCGTGGCATGCACGAGGGGGGGGAGAACTTGGTGAGGATCAACGGTTGATTTTGGACCGGGCATTCCGGAGAATGTCGGCGATTTGCTGGTTGGGGGTATGGATGCTTCTGATGGATGAGGAGCCTTTGAGGACGATCGAACTTCCGTTTTTGACTTCAACCTCAGTGTCGGCTGTATCACCTTTGGGCTTAGAAGCAAGTCCCATACAGATATTGCTAGACCGACCGGGGATACCAACCTTGCCGTCATTATTATTGTCAAAGTTCTTCGCCATGGCCCCGCCTCCTTCTTTTTTCTTACGCTTGGCCGCGACAATGTTAAATGATACTCTTAATGTCTCTTCGGTCAAGTTTTTGAAGTGGATTATTGAGGCTTTATCTATTAAAATCAGTCTATGTTGGTCTCCAATAAAAAAGCTTTTCATAAATATTCAATAACAGATAAGTACGAGGCCGGTATCGATCTTTTGGGTACGGAGGTTAAATCCCTGAGAAATGGAGGCGGGTCTTTAGAAGGAGCCTATGTGTCTACTAGAAGTGGGGAAGCGCTTTTGGTCGGTGCAAATATTTCTGCATATCAACCAGCTAATGTTTCCGGGGATTACGAGCCAACGCGTACGAGGAGGCTCTTGTTGACGAAAAAAGAAATTAACAAATTGTCGGGCCTTGAAAGTCAAAAAGGCTTGACAGTTGTTCCACTTAATGTTTATGATAAGAATGGTAAGATAAAAGTAGAGATAGGTGTCGCGCGTGGAAAGAAAGAGTTCGATAAAAGGGACGTTCTAAAAAAGCGCAGTTCTGACAGGGACATTGATAGAGAAATAAAAAAATGGGGATGATTGGTCTAGACAGAAGGCGTACATAAGATGTGCGAGCCGAGCAACTCAAGCGACTCGTAAAATCTCTTGAGAAAAAAATAGATGCCAAATCATCTAGTGCAAGAGGAGTAGTTTCTCCTTTTGTTTTTGCTTACGCCAGAGCCTAACAGCTGAAGCGAAGCCATCTGCATCGTGAATCCTCGATGTGCGAGACGCAGGTGTAATATATTCGAGGTCGGAAGTTGATTACCTCGGTCGACTTCCTAAAAATAGAGGCTGGTTGCGACAAAAGGTCTTTTACCTATACCTATGTTGTGACGAGATCAAAAGGTAAAACAGGCTTCGTAGATTCATCTTTGGAAACCATCTGCACGGGGGTTCGATTCCCCCCATCTCCACTTTTAGTATACAAAACGCCAGTTGTTCCTGGCGTTTTGTGCGTTTAATAAAAAATAAATACCACCGTTGCTGGTGGTAAACGAGATTGGTAGCGAGGTGTCACTTTTTTTCTTTGCGGCTACGCTTTATAGATGTGTGTCCAACCGCGGTTTTTGGAGGTTCAGATATAGTTAGATCAGTAAAAATTCTTTTACTACCACACTGGGCCTGTTGA
>JBAZWX010000001.1:1661-32144 GCA_041660145.1 Minisyncoccota bacterium
GAAGGCCAGTTTGACCCAGAGGCCATTTTTTATCAATGATGTCCAAAATTTTTTCCAAATTATCCAAAAAACAAATTATTGATACACCGTTGATGGTGGTTAAAAGCGCGATCTCGTCTCCCTGCGCGTTTATGACGCGTATATGATCTGGCAAATGTTCCTTGCTACCGCTGTCTCCCCACATTAGTATTCGATTACCTGTGTCAAAGTAAGCTTGTCCCCAACTAATATCCTCTACTTCAGCAGGTGATGGCGGACGGGGCGAAGAAAGTGGAATTTTTCCTCTCTTGTAATACTCGCCGGCTTTTCTGTGTCCAATTCTCAATCCATCAGTTCTTTTCCAAAAATACCCCACGCTGTGACCTTCTAGCGTATATCTATACTCTTTCCAGTTGCCAATTTGTGCACAAGTGGGCGTGCTTTCTTCCCCGATATAGACCACCTCCATCAGACATATTACACGACCGATTAGCCATTGTCACTATGTTTTCTCTGATACACATGGCAGGTTGGTTAACTTGTAATTTGCCAAGAACTTATTTCGCGTTTTGTATTCATCGCACAAAGATATATACTAGTCTAGGAAAAGGAGGGAATATGATACTGTCGGGAAAACTAATAGCCAAACTTATCAAAAACGGAAAGATCAAGATTGGGCCAAACCCAGAGATTAAAGAGGCGTCCGTCAAGATACATTTTGGTGGCAGATTTGGAGAGACCAGGGAAACTCTTTCTGTTGTCGATAATTATATTCTTGAGCCCAAACATTTTGTTTTAGCCGAAAGTCGAGAAGACGTTGCTTTGCCTGAAAACCTGGCGGGGCTGTACGACACATATGTTGGACTGGCGAGACAAGGTATAACTACTCACATGGGAAGTATGTTGGTTGACCCAGGTTTTTGCGGGAAAATTCAACTGGAAATTTTTAATTGTTCCGATGTGGCGGTTGAGCTTAAAGAAGGTATGCGGGCTGGACACCTTATGATAGTTGAGGTTTTAACTTAGCAATTTTGCCAAACATTGGTTATCCAGTTACCACCGGTCGGAACCGGTGGCGTTCGTTTTTTGTGGCTTATTGTATTGTTGCGGAAATTTTCCGGTGCTATATTTATTATATGCTAAAGATATTGTTTAGGTTTTTTAGAAAATTTGAGAAATCCCTGGGAGTTAAGGTGCATTTTATTGAAACGGGTCTTGTGTTTTTAATATTGTCTATAACTGCAATTCTTTCCGGTAAAGGTTGGGTGGAATGGGTTGGAGTTTTTGGAGTTGTTTTTACTTTTGAATATCAAGTGCTCTCGACATATTTAGCAGAACACGGGGAGGCAAGAAAAAGGATAGGGAAACACGTGAAGTCAGATTTTATTTATAAGGAGATTCAGCTTTTGTATTATACAAAAGAGATCGTATGGATATCATATTTTTTACTTTTGGGGGCTTACTCTGCGATAGTCGGTACAATCGTTTTCATCTGTTACGGAGTTTGGAGGAGACTATATAGAAGCGAGTATCCGCTTTCGGACGAAGATATAATCTAGTTGCGGTAACACGTTATGGGACCTCGTTTGCCAACCGGCGGGGTCGAGAAATATCTCTATATGCACATGATATTATCTTTGCGCTATCTATTTTTGTATAATATACACATGATGACTAGAAAATTTAATGGGGGTGGGGTAAACATTTATTTAGTTCAGCTAATTGTTTTTCTTGTCCCATTTTTTCTTCCCCTTTTTAAATTCAACATTGATACATCGACAATAATTACGGTAATCTCTCTTTTGTTTGCTATCTTGGCCGGTTTCTTTATAGCTGCGGCAACTTCCAACCATTTGAGACTTCAAAATCTAATTGCTGTTGAAAGCGCCACCACACTCACCATGTTCGATTTGGCCAAATATATACAACCAAACAATGTTGCGCGTTTAGCGAATGCACTCGATGCTTATTTAATCGCAGTTCTTGATTACGAGTTGCTTGATTATGCCGGGAAAACAAATAAAGAATTTAACGAGATTTTGGATGCCGTTGATACTATAAAGCCGGACAACACTGAGGGCATTCAAACTCTTTCTGTTTTGCAGGGATTAAAGTTTTCTTTTATATCGTGTGTGCGAGAAATGGAACTGACCGCGAAAAAAATTGTGACTCCACTACATTGGTCGGTACTTATGTCACTTAGCTTAATGCTTGGCGTTCTTTTGCTCGGTCTTCGTGACGGAACTATTTTATATTCTTTTGTAACCTCTATATTATTAATGGCCCTTTGCCAGGTACTGTTTCTCATCCAAAGTGTAGATAGTAATGATTTTTTGGCAGATAACCTGGGATTTGAAACAACAGAGGCAGAGTTTGAAGCCATGGGGAAGCTACCATACTTTCCAGAGATTGCTATCAATGCAATTGCTAAGATCAAGGCCAGAGGAAAAACATATCGTGTTGGCTACTACAAAGATATTTCAAAATCTTTTGACAAGGAGATTAGGGTAGAGGGTGGAGAGGCTACTCCGCAGTAGGCTACTTGAGATAGTTTTTTCACAGTGCTCACTCGAAATAATTTTTCGTAACCTGAAACGCTTTAACGTCTTTCTATGTTGTGTAGAACCCGATACATCGTCTTTGTAAAACACACAAACGTTAGATATATGTCAGCGGGAAGAAACGGGTTAACTTCTAAAATATACTTAACCAGTTTGAATTTGCCCAGGTGTATCGATATATCGATACACCCAAGGTGATTAGACGCAACGGAAAATCCAAGAAATAATAAATTGATAAATTGATGGATGGATTTGCGTTCTTAAATATGTGACGATCGTCACATATTTAAGAACAGGAGGTATTGGTCGCGCCACTACGCATCGCTTGTGTTTGGAAATTAAGTCTCAGATCATTTAGTATCTTTGATGATATAATAACTTTTATGTTTGGCAACCTTAGAAAGGAACTGTGGACCCATGAGCTTAGCGCCTGGTACCTATATGATTGTGCCAATTCTTTCGTAACCATAGTTTTTACACTCTACTTTTCCCAGTGGATAATCGTCGATAAGGGGTTGACAGATTTTTGGCTCTCTTTGCCTTTTATCATTACTACAATAATTCTCATATTTTTATCGACACATGTTGGGGCGCTAGGAGATAGAAACGGGAGCCATAATCGTATATTTGTTATCACAACCATATTTTCCATGTTGGCGGCCTTGGGCGTTGTGGCGGTGGGTCGTTTTGTCCCATCGCCTTTGGGTACTGTATTCGCCCTAGTGTTTTATGGCGTCTATCAATTTTTTATACAGCTTGCGATTGTCCCTTATTACTCTTTCATTAAACATATATCTACTCCGGAAGTTTATGGCAAGGTTTCTGGTATAGGTTTTACAGTAAGCCAGGTCGGAAATATCGGTGGGCTTTTGCTATCTCTTCTAATTATTGAAGGCCATCTGACTTTGTTTGGAACAGATCGCCTTGCGCCCATATTATTTGGTTTGCTGATATTTGCCATTGTGGCCATCCCGCCCATTATTATTTTTGGTAAGAAGAAAATTCCAGCTACTTCCGTACCGGAGGTGCCTTTTTGGAGGGCTTTTGTGTCAAACCTACGTTCTTCCCGAAAGTATCCCGGAGTGTTTCCCTTACTTCTCTCATACTATTTTTTTATTGATGCCATCGCAACATTGTCTTTATTCTCGGCAGTTTATCTTCAGAATGTTTTTGGCGTTGATGATGTTTTTAAGGTAAAAATATATGTCCTTATTTTGATTGGGTTTGCCATAGGGGCATTTTTGACAGGGCCGCTGGCCGACCGATTTAACCACAGAAAGTCTCTTGTCGTTGCACTTGTTGTAGAAGGCTTGTCTATCATCGGCGTTGCACTTTCAACAGACATTGCTGTGCTGACGGTTGCTTTTCTTGTATTTGGAACAATGATGGGGTCTGTATATTCATCTTCTCGAGGTTATCTGGCCTCGCTTATTCCTCAAGAAGAGAGTGGCACGTATTTTGGTCTTTACACTTTTGCCGAACGTTTTGCTTCTGTTGTTGGGCCACTGGTTTGGGGTATCGTTATATGGTGGTTTGCATCGATATTTCCTGTCAATTATCGTATAGCGGCTTTTATTATGGGAGTCATAACTATCGCTGGCGCAATACCGCTCATTTTGAAAGGTAAGGATGTTATTCCAAAACCATAGTTTGATCGCTCTATTTGTTTGATGTTGATGGCCCAGACGCGACGCGAGAACAAGTAGAAGGTTTCACCTTCTGGGGGATATTGGTAACCTCTTGCTACGCGCGATGCGCCCGCCGCGCGTTGACTTTGCCATTTCAAAATGGTAGATTTTCTACGAACTCGTTGACAAAATATCCTTGTTTATGGCTCAAAAACGGGGGGATGAGGAGGTCGATTTGCCTGGGAAAACAAAGAAGCCAATGGATTTAGTCGAGCTCGACCAGCTTCTTGCCTCGCAAGGAGGTATTAGGCCCCCTACAATCTACGGTAGAAATGTGGAGCGTTGCGACGTCGAGTACATGATTGAAAACGGCCAGGCCGATCAGGCCTTGGTTTTGGCTACTCAGTGTCGTTTTTCCGATCTTTCGGAACGAGCTGCTAAGATCATCGTTGCAAACTCTGACGGTGTATATATGCGCCGTTGCGTTGTTCGCGCCAAGGTACGCCCGCATACCAGCAGGCGCGTGAGGTCACAAAAGGAGGACGTCTGATGGAAGTATCGCTAACGTTGGCTCTTGTTCTTGTCGCGCTTATTCCGTTGGTGTGTATCTTGGAAGAGCAGGGCAAACATCCCATTCTGGTTTTTCTCTTTGCAGCAGCTCTTTCCGTTGCTGTTTTCTCTCTATTTGGAATGGCAGTTGTGAAGATTGCCTCTGGCGTCTCTTTCGTTATGGGCCACGCTTCCCTTATCTATCTCGTACCAATGAGTTGACGATACTTGGAGGGGGGGCAAAGGAGAAGCGGAGTGAACAACAGAAAAGTCAGGCTTGCGTTGAGTCTTGTCTCCACCATGGCCTTGTCTGCGGTGATGCTTTATTGCCTTCCGGTATCTGACGTGAGTATTGTTATCCCCGCCGGAATTTATTTTCTTGTTCTCTCCTTGTCTGAAAGATGGGTATGGAGTAATGGGCACGATCTTTGTTTTGTCGATGGCGACACGGTCAGGCCGGCATTTTATATGTTTCTGTCTTTGTTGGCAGGCATCATTGGAGCTGGACTAACGTGTGGAAACAAATCGGATGTGGCGTTTTATGTTTCTGCAGGAACAATGATTTTGTTTGGTTTGTGTGACCGTCTTGCTTGGGGTACAAAGCTGCAGTTTGGGAGCGGCGACTGAGGAGAGGAAAACGACACATGCCGTACACCAAAGACACCCGGTTGTATATTCTTCTCGTTATCGCGTTTATTTTCTCGTACACCGGTGCAGGTTTTGTCACGGAGGCTAGCCGCCCGCATTATTTTTCTCTCGCGTATTTTGTGAGCGCTTTCATTGCCCTTGTCTTTCACATGCTTCTGTGTGCTGCCGAAGAGGGGGCATCAAAGTCTGATATAGCACCAAAGAGTTCTGTGCAGGAAAGTGCAGATGTTGTCCCAAAACAGGAGGAGAAGGCATGACGATGGCAGAAACTACGTTCGTGACTTTCGTTTTTTCACTCCTAGTATCTTTTCTCTATGCCGTGCATCGCGATAAGGTCGAGAATGAAGGAAATGTTAGTGTGTTTACTAACAACATCTATACGACTTTCTGCCGACTTGTTGTTGGGCTGATGTTGTTTAACATTTTTCTGGTTTGTCGTTATGACGTAGGCGCTATTACCAACAGTTTTGCTTTGGCTCTTGCCGCAGTTCTTTGCTATGAGATGCGCAAGCTGGCTTCGCCTGGTTATTTCTGCCCGAGCAATCCCGGTGACTGGGCAATTGCGAGTTGGGAAGAGACGAAGTCTTTCCCGTGCCGATTGGTGATTTATCTTTGGGGTATTCTCGTGGTCTCTTGGTACGTTGTTGTCTCTATCCTCTGTAACTTCTGGACTGTCGGTCATCTGCCTTTGCTTCTTGGATGTGCGGTCTCGGGTTGGATTTCTGTTGTTGTGCTTCGGTCGACTCAACGTACTGGTAACCAGATCAGAGACTATGAGTACTTGTTGTCGATTGCCGAAAGCGACGAAGATAGGTCGCGATACGAAGATGGTCTCAGAACTGCCTGTTTTTGCTTGGTAAAGGATGCTTTTAAAGGAGCAGCTGTGTTTGCCGTGGTGGGTGTCGCTGGTCTTGGTCTTGGGAATATTATCCTAGACCAACAGTGGTGTCTCGAATTGGCGGGACTTATTGCACTTGCGCTAGCCCTCAGCAATATTCTCACTGTCTATGACTATGAGGTGGGGATGGTCTATGTGAACTCTCATGGAAATCTCCTGAGATTTCTCAAAGACCAGATGGATGTTTTTTGGTTGGCATTGGTTCTCGTCTTTTTCTCACTGGGTCTCTGGTTTGAGATCCTGACCAAGATTTTTGTTTTCTAGACTTTGATCTTAAGGATCTTACCTTCCCCGCTTCGGCGGGGCTTTCTTTTATCAGGCAATCCTGTGTGTGAATGCGGAGAGGAGTTTATCGGAGATATTTGCCGATTTACTTGGAAGCTCAGCTTCCAAGTGGCGCTAAGAAGTAGCGTATAGGACCTTTCTTTTTCTCAAATTTTATGTATAATTATTGTTTATGAGTGCTAAAAACAACGGAAAAGGCTTTAAAAAAAGCCACAAAAATGAGAACAATGAAAATGGTGACGGTTGGAAGGTTTTGGCCCAGTTTGGTCGTCACTTTTTTGGTGCGGCTCTTATTTTTCTGATGCTTGTAAGCATCTATTCTATTTTTTCTGACAAACAAACAACAACTGACGAAAACATAACAATATCGAATGTCGCCTCTGACATAAAATCTGGATTAGTGTCTAAAATTTCTGTCGAAGGTGAAAAGTTGTCCATCGACTACAAAGATGGAAAAACAAAATTTTCTAAGAAGGAGTCTGAAGCTGCTCTGTCTGAGACATTGGTTAACTATGGGGTAGATGGTACCAATCTCGCCGGAGTGTCGATTGAAGTGAAGGAGCCAACGGGTTTTATGTATTGGTTTAGTAATTTGGCCCCATTTCTTGGACCACTTATCCTTGCTCTTATAATTCTTTGGATAATTTCTAGACAACTTCGAGGTTCGGCAATGCAGGCCTTTTCATTTGGGCAGTCACGAGCCAGAATAATAAGTCCTGACGATGAAGGTCAAACCGTAAAATTTAAAGATGTCGCCGGTGCCAAGGAAGCAAAGGAAGAGTTGATGGAGATAGTTGATTTTCTAAAAAATCCTAAAAAATTCATAAATATTGGCGCGCGAATACCAAAAGGAGTTATTTTGATGGGGCCCCCGGGTTCCGGAAAAACCCTTTTGGCTCGAGCCGTTGCCGGTGAAGCAAATGTTCCATTTGTTTATCTTTCTGGTTCTGAATTTGTCGAAATGTTTGTCGGAGTTGGGGCGTCTCGTGTTCGAGACTTGTTTGCTGTCGCTAAAAAGATTTCCCCATCAATTATTTTTGTTGATGAAATAGATGCAGTAGGTCGCCACCGGGGAAGCGGAATGGGTGGCGGAAACGACGAACGTGAACAAACGCTCAACCAAATTCTTGTTGAGATGGATGGATTTGAGCCGAATGAAAAAGTTATCGTTATGGCCGCAACGAACAGACCAGATGTTTTGGATCCGGCCTTATTGCGTCCAGGACGTTTTGATAGGCGAGTTACGCTCGATCTGCCAGATATAAACGATCGTGAAGAGATTCTAAAAATTCATGCGGCAAAAAAGCCATTTGAGGAAGGCGTGGTTTTGAGGAAGGTTGCCGAAAGAACCCCGGGTTTCTCTGGTGCTGACCTTGCTAACCTTATGAACGAAGCGTCAATTTTGGCAGCCCGAGAAAACAGGTTGCAGGTTTCTCAGATGGATCTACTTAAATCTGTAGAGAAGGTCATGCTTGGTCCTGAAAGAAAAAGTTATGTATTGTCTCTGGACGAAAAGAAGGTCACTGCATACCATGAAATGGGCCACGCGCTTGTTGCGTCTGTTTTGGAACACTCTGACCCGGTTCATAAAGTTTCTATTATTTCTCGAGGCCAAGCAGCCGGCTATACTCTTAAGTTACCTTTGGAAGAAAAAAGGTTGCACACTAAAAAACAGTTTTTGGATGATATCGCTGTGTCGCTTGGTGGTTATTCTGCCGAGAAAATAGTTTTTGGAGATATAACAACCGGAGCATCAAACGATATTGCTATGGCCAGCGCTTTAGCTCGGGATATGGTTACGCGTTTCGGTATGTCTGATGCTATCGGCCCAGTCGACTTTGGTGAAACAGGCACAACAAACATTTTTGGTGGTCATCCAAAAACAGGGGCTTACTCCGAAAATATTGCAGCCAAACTAGACGAGGAAGTTTCTGGAATAATGAACAAAGCTCACGAAAGAGCTCGCACACTTCTTTTGGAAAAGCGAGATGTCTTAGACAAAATGTCTAAACATTTGCAGGAAACAGAAACAATTGAGCAGGCCGATTTCGAAAAACTTCTTATCGAAAACGGTATAACACCCAAGAAAAAAGCCTAATTTCTGGGGTTTACTTCCGTCAGAAAATAATCTATATTTATTTGAAGAAGCACGCTTAGCTCAGTTGGTAGAGCTGTCGTCTTATACACGACTGGTCCCAGGTTCGAGTCCTGGAGCGTGCACAAAACGAGGAGACCCTGCCGTTAAGGCAGGGTCGACATCGTTTTGTAGTAACGACACAGGACGAGAACGCCGGAGCGTTGCCCCGAGATTAACGAGGGGCCGCGAGGCGGTGCCTAGTCCGAACCGAGCGATGGCGAGGTGAGAGGCGAAGGAGAGTCCTGGAGCGTGCACCAGCCTTCGCCAAGGTGCGGTCTGGCGAGACAAAAGTAAACGAGTTGCACATAATTCTCACAATCTCTCTATCTAATTTGCCTCTTTTCTGTTTTAATATATAGGTAGCGTAATTAAAATTTTATGAATAACGATCAAAGGCAAACAAGCTCTATAGGCAATTTAATTCTTGGTGTATTCTTTTTGGTTTTTGTTTCTATCTTTTTGTCGAATACGATAGGTAGCCTGGGTGTCGGGATGATAGTTTTAATTGTAGTTTTTCTTTTTGCAATTGCCGGCATCAGAATTGTTGATCAATACGAGAAGGGGATTGTTTTAACTTTCGGCAAATTCACAAGCACAAGAGGCCCCGGATTGAATTGGATCTTTCCGGCAGTACAGGTTTTGATAAAAGTAGATACTCGTGTCGACACAGTAGATATTCCACAGCAGGAGGTTATAACAAAAGACAACGTAACCGTAGGAATAAATGCCGTAGTCTATTTTAAGGTTGATAGCGCCGAGAAGGCTGTTTTAGAAGTTCAGAATTATACAAGAGCTGTGGCACTTTATGCTCAGGCAACACTTCGAGATGTGATCGGAGGAGTTGAACTCGATGTATTACTTTCCGAAAGGGACAAGATTGCAGAGGAAATTAAAAAGATTGTTGATGTCGCGACTGATCCATGGGGCATAGACGTTTCAAACATTAAAATTCAGGATATTGAACTTCCGGCCGACATGAAAAGAGTTATGGCCAAACAAGCTGAATCCGAAAGAGAGAGGAGAGCGACAATCATCAGATCAGAAGGAGAGCTCGCTGCTTCAGAAAAATTGTCTCAGGCCGCAGAAAAACTTTCCAGTGTTCCTGGCGGTATGTCTATGAGGACCTTGGCTACTATTGAGAAAATCAATCCTGATCCATCCAAAACAGTCATTTTCGCTCTCCCGATAGAATTTATGGAGGGGATAAAGACTCTTGGTGAATATTTCAAGACCAAGAAATAGTTTTAGAATCTATTATTTTATTTCTTTTAGAAAATCTTTCACGAGGTCAGCGGTTTGGCCGTTGCTTTGGTAAACTGACCGCCAAATGACAACAATGTCGGCGTCATTAAATATTGATCTTTGAACTTCGCGTACTGTGTCTCCGCCAGCTACAGATATCATTATGTCGTATCGGCTCTTTATTCTTCTTATCTCATGTAGCGGGATTTGTTTTTCTTTATTGAAATTTTCCTCATCGACCCCACGGTGTAGAATCACGACGGGTGGCACTTTTTTTAACTTGGTTAAGACGTCAAGCGGATAGTCTACGTTCATCATGTCTATCATGGCATCCATGTTTCTTGACTCGCATTCCTCAATGAACGAATTTAATGTTTCTATGGGAGCGTGTCCTAGAGCGATTGCTGCGTTTGCCCCACCTTCTGCCGCTATGGCTACTTCTTGAGCGGCTCGGTCCATGGTTTTTAAATCGGCTACAACGTAGGGAGGGTTACCTGTTCCTGGCGTTATATATGTATTTGCCCACGCCCTTATGTTGGCGATGGCCTTGGCACCATACTGTTTAATTAAAGGTGTGCCGGCTTCTATTATTATTCTGTCACTTGGTGGCAGACTGCTTATAATGTTTTGGGCATCTCTAAGATTGTTGTTTAAGGCAACCTGGAGGTAGTGTAGTTTTTTATTTAAAAGGGGCTCTCTACCAATCATAGAGATATTATAACTCGGAAGGTGTTTGTTAGGAACTTACAGACTTGCTTTTATTCAAAGTGAGGAATGTTGCCTGGTCGGCCGACTTGCTCTTTGAGAAGGGGATAGTTGTTTAAGTCCGGGTTGGTTTTTATTATATCTTGAGCCTCTTGTCTAGCGGCCTCAACCATCTTTATATTTTTTATAGCTTCCATGCCCAGGTCTGATATTCCCCATTGTTTTTTGCCTCCAAGCTCGCCGGCGCCACGCAGAGCGAGGTCGTTTTCAGATAGTTCGAAACCATTCTTGGCTGTTTTAATGGCCAAAAGTCTTTCCATTGTTTTTTCTGATTTGCTTTCTGTAAAAATGTAGCAATAAGCCTGATGAGTGCTTCGAAGCACTCGGCCGCGAAGTTGATGGAGCTGGGCCAAGCCGAATCTCTCTGCTCCCTCTATGATGATCACAGTTGCATTTGGCACATTCATGCCTACCTCTACGACAGATGTCGCTACTAGAATATTTATTTGACCAGAATAAAATTTACCCATGGTCTCATCTTTTTCTTTTGGTGTCATCTTTCCATGCAGGATGCCGATTTCATACTCAGTGAAGATTTTTTCTTTCAAACGTCTAGCCTCATCTTTTACAGATTTGGCATTAATAGCGTTTTCTTTTTGGGGGTCAGGCTCGCTTATTCTGGGGCAAATGACATAGACCTGTCTTCCTGCCTCTAGCTCCTTTTTTATACGATCGTAAGTTGACTGTCTTTGCGAGGGTAAAACTATTTCCGTGATTAGGGGTAGGCGCCCAAGAGGCATTTGGTCAAGAAGAGTTAGGTCCAGGTCCCCGTATATGGTAAGTGCTAGGGTGCGTGGTATGGGTGTGGCCGTCATAGATAGAAGATGGGGGACAGGAGTAGGTGCTGTGGCCAATGGTTGTGTCTTTTTTTTGCTTTCTATTTTTACTGCAGCTTTTTTACGAACAAGTTTGGCCCGTTGGTTTGTACCAAAACGATGTTGTTCGTCTATTATAACCAGAGCCAGATTTTTAAACTTAACCTTTTCTTGAATCAAAGCATGAGTGCCAACGACTATTGGTATTTCGCCATTTGCCACCCATTTAAGAAATTGAGTACGGGAAATAGCTGTGTAGTTTGACGGGTTGGTTTTTGATGGAAACTTAAAACAACCACTTCCGGTGATGAGCCCTACATTTAAATTTAGGTGTTCGAAATATTTTATAAAGGAATCAAAATGTTGTTTGGCCAAAATTTCAGTTGGTACCATATATGCAACTTCGAGGCGGCCAAAATCTTGTCCAACCGGTCTCGTTGTCACCGTGGCAAAAGCGCAAGCGGCGGCCACGGCCGTTTTTCCTGATCCAACGTCTCCCTCCAGCAGTCTTGTCATAGGTTGTTCTTTTTTTAGATCGCCAAGGATATCGCCGATTGCTCTTTGTTGGGCGTTAGTTAATTTGAAAGGGAATCTGTCGGTGAATTCTTTTATGTAGGTGTCGGCTTTACTGATCAAAAAAGATTTATGCTTTTGGTATTCGGCTTTGTCTTTTTGCCTGGCCACTTGTATGAAAAATATTTCTTCAAACGCAAATCTTTTTTTAGCTGCTAACGCGTCGTTTTCTTTTTGAGGAGTGTGAATAAAAACTAAGGCTGATTTTAAAGAAGGTAAATTGTATTTTTTTAATATCGACTCTGGTATGGGGTCAAAAAGTTGTTCGTGCACTTTTGCTGCTAGCACTTTTTTTACGAAATGAGAAAACCACAACGAGCTTATTCCGCGTGTTTCCGGATAGACTGGCGCCACTGTCATGGAATCTGTTTCAAATAACGTATTGGCGTTTGCAATGTCGATACAATCGGTTTCTCTCAGTAAGGGATTAACCATTGAAAGGTGGTCGTTTTTGTCTTTGTTTACGACACCAGAAAGTTCTACTATCTTTCCGACCTCTGCTTTTTTGGCCATGTATGCCTGGTGAAACCATATGGCTTTTATTTTCCCGGTGTTGTCCTCTATAACAACTTCGGCCATTGGAATTTTTGACCTAAATGCTTTGAGGGTTTTTGCACTGGCTACTTTACCGCAGATTATACTGCTTTCTCCGGGTATGAGGTCTTTTATATTTTTGTGCTGACCGAGTTCAGAGTATCGGGAGGGAAAGTAGTATAAAACATCGCGGATAGTCTTAAGGCCAAGATGAGCCAAGGCCTTTTTGTGAATAGGTGATAGCCGGGTTACCTCTTCTATAAGAGTTTCTGGGGTCATGTTTCTATTGTATCTGTTTCGGTTTATGAAAGGCAACGACACGTACGCCTATGCCAAATCTCCAAAGAGGGCCTGAATTGTTGAAACCGCCGCAATGGTTGCAGTATCGGCTCTCAAAATTCTTGGTCCCATTCTTACCGCGACACTGTTTTTTATTGCCAGCGACTGTTTTATCTCGTCGGCGGTTAATCCTCCCTCTGGCCCGATTATAACTGCTACAGATTTTATCTTTGGTTTTTCAGTTGAAACATCTCTGAAGTTTTTGTTTCCTGTTTTCTCGAGTAAAAAAGTTAGGTCTGTTTTCCTTGCCGCTTCCAAGGCTTGGTCCATATTATCTAAAAATGTTACCTGTGTTGGATACGCTCGCCCTGATTGCTTTGTCGCCTCGATTGATATTCTTTGCCATCGCTCTACTCGTTTTTCTTTGTTTCCTGGTTCTATTGGGCTGTTTGTTGAAGGGAAAATAATAAGTTCTCTAACGCCCAGTTCTGTAATTTTTTGGATTATATAATCAAGAGCCTTTTCTTTGACCAGGGCTAACAAAACATAAATTTGCAGATCTGGCTCTAGGGGAGTGTCTATTTGTTGCATGGGTGACACTTTTACTTCCTTGCGTGAAGCGGCAACCACTTTTGTTAAAAAGCGTTTGTTGTTTGCGTCTTGGATTTCTATTGTTTCTCCTGGTTTAATTCTTCGAGCAGCAAAAATGTGCACAGCTTCCTCACCAGACACTGTGGTCTCTTTGTCGATTTCTAGTTTTTGCGAGGTTAAAAAGTAGGACACGTTTATCTAGAGAGAAGTTCTATCTCAAGCTTGGTTACTTTTTGCTCCATCTGCGCTTTTTCCCAGCGCATGGTTTCCATAATTGCCGCTTGTTTTTCCACAGTATCTTTTAACCCTTTATATTCAGGGTCATTTCGGAGAGAATCTACAAGTTCTAGGAGTTTTTTACTGTAGAAGTCTATCAGATCGGATTTTGACTCTTTTATGTCCTCCGGAATTTCTTCGTCGGATAGGTTTATTATGTCTATTACTCTTTCTACGAGACGTTTGAGGGCGCGGACCTCTTCTGTCTCTCTTTCGTAGAGTGCCGCTAGAGTCTGGTTTATTTCTTTAAGACCGGCCTTGAATTCTTCTTTGTTTTTTATGGCACGTGCATCGGCCGAACCGAACATCATTTTTATAACCCTGTTGATCATTGCCTCATAAGTTTTGGCACCAGAGAGGTCCGTGGTAGCGAGCAGTTCTCCAAAAGTGGCAGATCCAACGCTTGTGCTTATCCTGTATTCAAATCCGTCTGCAACGGGTATTCTAAACTTTTTTAGAGTAGCCTTTGTTTTTTCGTCAGAGAAATCTATTAGTTTTCTTGCGTCGAGATTCCAGATTTCTTGCCTGAATCTTTCTTCGATCTCTTTCAAAATTGGGCGCAGATCACTTGGGCCATGGAGCACCATACCAAATTCATCTCCTCCTTCGGCTGAGGCAGCAACCTCTATACCTTGAGCCTCCAACCATTTAACGGTTTCTCCATTTTTTAGCACATTGGCAAACATGGAAAGACCCTCGTTTCCACTTGTGTGGCTTCCGATGTCGTTTAGGGTCTTTAGTCCGTTCATGTCAAAATTTATTCTGGCCACAGAATAAAGATCTTCCGTTTTTACAATGTCTCGGTCGATTATTTCTCCTATGTGATGAGCAAGTTTGAATTCGATGAATTCACGGTTGGGCATGCGCAAATATGCACGGCCATCCATGTAAGACATAAGGATAAGTTCAATGTCGCCTCGTACAAGGGCTTCTATCGTTTGCTGGTCAAGCCCTCCTTTGTTGTAAAGCTCTATTCTTCTTTCCTCTATTTCGCGAAGTTCTCGTCGGGGTATCTCTTCTAGAAGTTTGGCTATTACTGTCTCGGGGGATTCTGTGGCTGTCTCATCGAGCATGCTTTCTGGTTTCTTTGTCGCAGCCATTTTAAGCAAGGAAACTTTATCAAGAAGATTTTTTTCTTCCTTTCTTCTGTCTATATATTCTTGGGCCGATGATTTTCTCGTTGGCATTTTTTCTTCCATTTATTTGTTTATTACTTTCTCATATTATACTACAAATCTCAACATTTTGCAAGATCTTTCAGAAATGTCAATAGAAATAAGGATTTTTACCGAAAGATCGATTTATGCGCTAAAATACTTCTATGTCTCAATATTATAATCCCAAAAGAACCAAAAATATATATGCACCCGGAAGCAAGGAACCTTTTAAGCTGAGTCGATCAAAGATAGATCTTTTTCTCAATTGCCCGAGGTGTTTTTATCTGGACCGTCGGCTTGGGGTTGGCCAGCCACCAGGTTTCCCTTTTAATCTAAACTCGGCGGTAGATACTCTTTTGAAGAAAGAGTTTGATATTCATCGTTCTACAGGACAGGCGCATCCATTAATGAAGAGTTACAAGATAGACGCAGTTCCTTTCGATCATCCCCAAATGGATTTTTGGCGAGATGCTCTTCGTGGGGGGATTCAGTATCTTCATGAGCCGACAAATTTTTTGGTAACTGGAGGAGTGGATGATGTTTGGATAGATTTAGACGGGAAACTTATTATAGTTGACTATAAATCAACTTCTAAAGATGGCGAGGTTAACATAGAAGCAGACTGGCAGATTGGTTATAAGCGTCAAATGGAGATGTATCAATGGCTTTTCAGAAAAAATGGTTTTGATGTTTCGAAAAGAGGTTACTTTGTTTATTGCAACGGGCAAACAGACAGGAGGGCTTTTGATGCCCGTTTAGAATTTGATATCAAACTTCTGCCATATGATGGCGACGATAGCTGGGTTGAAGGAGCTATTGTAAAGGCCCACAAGTGTCTCAACTCCGATGAACTGCCCAAACCAGGGTCAAATTGTGATTTTTGTCAGTACAGAAAAGCAGCTGTTGCTCTCGAGTACCCGGACAATAAACCACCCCGCGGCAATCCACATGGTATTAGCGTCTTGCCGCGGACCAGGGGCGGTTTTTTGTAGAAGAGCTCGCCACCGCTCGCACACCCAACTCCTCGCCCATTCATTATTGCCATCTGCCCAAGGCAGACAGGCAGATGGCGAAGTATTCTGGGCGATTACAATAAAAAACTTTTTTAAATTAATTACCCGCGAACGCCTCGTTTAAAATTTTTTTAGTGTCTTTGAAGTGGTCTTGAGACCCTAAAACGACGCTGATGTATGTTTTTTCGTTTTTATTGGTTAGGAGGAGGAGATTTTTTTCTGCAAGTGGTGTTTCTCCAGTTTTTCCTCCCACTATCAAGTTACCTAAATCTTTGTCGTCTAGAAGTTGGTCGGTGTTTTTGGCCAAATGGTGAAAACTTCCACTTGCTGTGTAGATGGGCAAAGACCTTGTTGTTGTGACCTCAAAAATTTTTGGATAGTTTTTTTGTATATAAACAGCCAAATTTATGAGATCATCTGCCGTTGATTCGTTGGGGGCGCTATTGTCTAAGCCGGTGGGGTTGGAAAATTTTGTGGAAGAAAGGCCCAGTTCTTTTGCCTTTAAATTCATTGCGTTTACAAAATTTTGTTCCCCCGCAATGCTTGCCAAGGTGCTCATCGCATCGTTGTTTGATTCCACCAATACCATTTTAATTAGTTCCCCGACAGAAAACACTTCTCCTTCGTATAAAAATTCGTATGGGCCGTTATGTTTTTCGTCTGTCTTACTAACTACTACCTCCTTATCCTGGCTATAACTATCTAAGACAACCATGGCCGACATTAATTTTGTGATACTGGCTATTGGCCTTTTTGTTTGAGGATTTTTACTTGAAATTATTTCTTTCGTGCCATCTTTATTGAGAGACACGACTTTGTATTCTTTTGCGCTCAATTTTTCTGATGTTTCAACGGCTGCACCCAGGCTGCTATCGGGTGTTTGTTTTTTTTCTTTCAGCGATTTTTCGTTATTGTTTAACTCTGTATACCAGACATCGTTATGCCATTGCCAATCTGCTCCCATTCCTCCCATCATCCAAATTTTATCCTTAAATATCTCTGCGGCATGGTCTTCTCGGCCCATCCAGGGGATGTCGGTTGTTGTCTTTTGCCAATCTTTTCCGTTGTCTGAAAACCACATTGTTTGTGAACCTGTGTCTTTAACCAAATCCCAACCACCAATTACCCACAAATTATTTTTGTAGTCCAAAACAATTAGCCCATGGCGTGGTCCCCATGGGGCATTGGCATTTTCCAGAGTCCAATTTATTCCATCAGTAGTTGACCAGACGTCGTTTGGGGGAGTGGCGCCGTCTAGTTTTAGTCCACCCATGACCCACAGTTTGTTGTTAAAGACAACGACATCATGATCGTAGCGGCTAGCCCATGGCGCGTCACCTGTAGCCTCAAGCCAGTCTGTTCCATTTTCTGAATACCAGACGTCGTTAAAAGTTCTTCTCTCGTCGAAATTTACTCCGCCTATCAACCACAACTTATTGTTAAACACTCTTACGACTTGCCCCTCCCTTTTTGGCCAGGCGGCTTCTTTTGATATTTGTGTCCAATTGATTCCATCGGTTGATGACCAGACATCATTTTGATAGCCTTCGATGTTGCTCCAACCCCCCATCATTAGAAGTTTGTCTTTGAAATACACAACAGACAAAGATCTTCGCGGTTGCCAATTTGCTGCGCTTTTTTCCTGTGCCCAGTTCAGGCCGTCTGTCGTCGACCAGATATCATTGAAGTGTTTTGCTTCCCAATATTGGACATATTTATTATCCACTGTCTTGTTACCGTTTAAACCGCCAGCCAAAAAAAGTTTATCTCCAAGTTGGTAGGTGGCACCGGCGTCCCTTGTTTCCCAAGGGGCTGACGATGTGGCCATGGTCCAGGTTATGTCGGCTAGGACTGGTTCTGACTGTGCTTGTCTATTATTTGAAGATGGACTGGCTGTGCCGCCAAAAATTACGCCCAAGGCTGCTAGAAAAATAAAAAAGATGCCAACCCAAAAGGCGTTTTTGTTCAGATCATCCATATAGGATAGACTACTATAAAGAGAGAGGGGAATCCACTTGTTTTTTGTGGACCTATTGTGGTATAACTCTAATCTCTTAAAAATTTAAAAAATATGAAAGGTAGAAAATTAGCAATGATTTCTGTTTCGGACAGAACGGGCTTGGCACATTTTGTGAAAGGTCTTTCTGGCGCTGAGTTCGATATTGTGTCTACAAGGGGTACGGCTAAATTTTTGCGTGACAAAGGTGTAAGAGTTATAGATGTTGAGAAATTTACCGGAGTACCGCCACTCGTTGGTCTTCGGGGAATAAAAATGATTCACACTAAAGTGTTTACTGGAGTTTTGGCAGATAAGAGTAATCCAGAACACCTGGCTGATCTTAAAAGCATTGGTATCCGTCCTTTTGATATGGTCGTGTGTAATTTTTATCCTTTCCACAAATCTGTGAAAAGTAAGAAACTTAGCCATGTTGAAAAAATAGATTTTATAGACATAGGAGGACCAGCGTTGGTTAGATGCGGTGCCAAAAATTATAGAAATGTAACGGTTGTTACGTCACCAAAGGATTATGGTATGGTTTGGAAAGAAATAAAGGAATGCGGCAATACAACTTATAAAACAAGAAAGGATTTGGCGCTAAAAGCTTTTGAATATACAAGGTGGCACGATTCACTAATTATTGAATATTTAAAACATGCAAAAGATTGAGTGTAAAAAGTGTGTAAATAATAATGCGAATCCTTCCATAACCTTTGATAGTGAGGGTCTTTGTAATGTTTGTGTGTTGTATCAAAAGAATTTTAACCGAGAGAAACTAAAAAAAGAGCTTGGTTTTGTTAAAGAGTTTATGGGCAAAAAAGGCGATCAAGGTTTTGACGCTATGGTTGGAATATCTGGGGGGAAAGATAGTACGGCCACTTTATATACTTTAAGAAAGATGGGTTTTTCTCCGTTAGCTTTTACTTTTGACACAGGTTATTATCCCAAGCACGAATTTGGGAGAGCCAAATGTGTGGCCGATAAGCTGGGTGTCGAATACGAAAAAATCGATATACGAAAATATGTAAGAAAGATTGATCGGCAATGCTATAAATTAATGGCTGATTTGTACGATAAAAAAGTTTCTCCGGAATTGGCTGACGAGTTTAGAAAACTTTACAAGGAAAATCGTAAACATTACTCAATAAAATGTAAGCATGTTATTCCCTTTGTCCGGACGTGTCAGCTTTGTCGTCGTACTGTTATACGGGCGTACTATGCCGAGGCGATAAAACATGGCGTGCGTCTTATTGTTTTGGGTGTCAACGAGTGGGCCGGCCTAAGTCGTGTTAATGCAGGCCAGAGTGGCTATTTGTCTGCTATTCGACAGCTTAAGCCTTACAAAAATAAACCAGCTGTTTTCGTTGTTCATCTTCCTTTTTTGCTTCAAAGGAAGATGTCAGACACAAGAAAGATACTAAAGAAAATTTCTTGGAAAGCACCTAAAAGTGAGGGTTTGGTTGAGTCAAATTCTAATTCTTGTCTTTTGGGTCTTGCTGCAGAATCTAAAGCCAAAATGCTTTTGGGTTTTCACCCAGATTCGACCCGTTTGGCAAGAGAAGTGACTGTAGGGTTCTTAACGAAGAAAGAGGCCAAAATTGCGTTAGCAAAAACCCACAAAACAAAATTAACGGTTCGGGGAGTTTTGTCTAAGGCCGGATTAATATAACGGGGTTGACCCCGATTAGAAGTCTTACTTTTGTGTCGTCCTGCGCATTAGAAATATCAGCGCTTTTTCGTTTTTTGTCGTGTTAGAAAAACAAGTTATAGAACTTCTAACGGGGTTGACTTTAAATCGTAATCCGCTAATGTGTTAACGGATAGGGAAGTGGAACAAGAGGAGAGGAGGCAGGAAATCATGCCGGAGATGACCGAAAAGAGGTCTAACCGTTTGGCAGTTTTGGCCTTGCTGGCTTACTTTATTGTGGCTGTTGTCATTATCCTTTGTGCAGATGAGCCTGGTCAGAAGAATGTTGGCACGACTTCTGGTGTTTCCCCTGTTTCTTCGTATAGCCAGAAGTAAAACGTACCTTGTCTTTGTGGCACTCCTTGGCGGGGTGCCTTTATCTTTAAAACAGAAATGCCGCCATTTCAGGCGGCTGATCGTTACACATAGAGAAACTTCTGGTGATCGCCATGCTTGTCGTCTTCGTCTGCATCATCGATGTCGGCTGGATCAAGGACAGGACCTTCATACTCGCTGGTTGTTGGCTTACCAGTGGTTTCTGCCATATGGTTATAGTATTCTTTTGCGTATGTGAGTCAATGGTTCTTTCTTTAAAAAAGTAAATGCCCGCAGGGGGTCTGCGAGGCGGGGGAAAATTCTGTAACATGTTAACCAGTTATTTCTTGGTCCCAGGGACATTCCGTTGTTTCCGTGCCGGGAACGGTTGGCTCACAGCCCCAAACAAGAGCATGACATTCCCAATGTGCCCGACTACTGCTACTTGCATGTTTATCCCAAGGTTCTCCTCCACCAAGATGTCCAATGAACGCGGTTATTATGGTGTACGATGTCCGGTGGGGTCTTCGGGCGAGAACAATGGCCATAGTTTTGCAAGGTTCTGGCTTACGGTTTTTTACAAACCTAGTGTGACCTCTTCGCCCAAACCTCTTGGCGTAGATGACTTCGTCGTCTGGTCCCGTTTCGACTTTGTTGGTTTTGCCGATGACTCTTCCGAAGTTGACCTCTGTGGAGATAAATTTTTCACCATTTGATCTTATTGTCGAGAGAGCTTTGGCCAAAAGGACATGAGAGATGTTGTGTATGTGACGTTGCTCACCAAAACGATGGAAGACTTTTTCTCCCGATGCCAGTCTTAGTTCCAAAAGGCTCCTCTCTTCTGGTCGTTTTTTTCAACTTGGCCTGTTGCGACAGGCCGTTGCAATCTTCTGGGTATATTACATTTATTTTTATTTTTGTCAAACTTCTGTACTTTTCATTGACACACATCATATTTTGTGATAGTTTAAAAGGCAGAATTTTACTGCAGAACCGCGCGACGTCCAAGACAAAAAACTGGTTGTTCTACCAGTTTTGCAAAGGAGGAGATTTTCTTGGATCAGCAGGGTAGAGACCAACGCTTTTGGGGATGGGTCGTTGTCATAGTTTTATCTCTGTCCTATGTACCTCTTGCTGTCGGTGGTTGGAACCATCCAGAAGAGATTAATCTGGCTTCTTACAGTATTTGGACCGTTATGGCGAGCATGCTTCTTTTCTCTGAGCTTTGGGGGAGAAACCCTGGCTGGAGAATTTCATGCGCGTTTGTTATCGGAGATATCGGTCTGATCTTGCTTGGGCTTTTTCACGGAGGATACACCTTCAATCTTGGTTTGTCTGAAATCGTTGTCCTGTATGGAATAATCATAACGATTGGGTCATTTGTGACCTACGGTTTCATAACAAAGAGAGTCGAGGAGTACATCCTGTATTTTGGGGGAGTTGCGGTCGACCTGATATCTTTCTACCCACAGGCCAAGCAGTATCTTTTGCCTGGACACGACCGATTGTCGGTTATGTCTTTGTGCGGTTGGATCGGGTGGATGATCGGGATAACGATCAGCATTATTTTTGTTGAAGAGTTCTTCCGGAGGTTACGAATGCCGGCGGCTCTCTATCAGGAAGTATATGGAGAAGAAAAGAACCGGCTGAAGATCTGCTCTTCCTCATTGTTTTCTGTTGAACAGATTTTCTTCATGTCCGCGATGGTCTTTGTGATGACAAGATGAAAAATATTCCAAAAACTCAGAAACTTGTTTTGCGCTCTGCGCGTTTCGGGTCCTCTTGCGAGGACCATTTTAGTTTAATTATCTTCTTCGTCCCCATGAACCACCGAAGGAACCGCCTCGTCTGTGTCCGCCAAATTTTTGAGATTCGTATGGACGTTCTTTTATGCTACTAACTCGAGGTGGCGGAAGATCTTCTGGCTTTCGTTTTTCTGCGATACGTTTTTTCGTGAGTCTTTCGATATCTTGCACTCCACGGCGTTCGTCATGTACGGCAAATGTTATCGCCTTGCCTTCTTTATCGGCGCGGCCGGTGCGGCCTATACGGTGTATGTAATCTTCGGCTGCGTCTGGGAGGTCGTAGTTGATGACTAGCTCAATGTTGGAAACATCAATACCACGCGCGGCGATATCTGTTGCCACGAGTATTCGGTAAGTACCTTTTTTAAATCCAGCAAGTGCGGCGGTGCGTTGTGAAAGTGATTTATTGGAGTGGATATCTGTTGCGGTGTGTCCCATGTCTTGGATGTGTTTCGCAAGTCTTTTGGCACCGTGTTTGGTGCGGGAAAAAACCAAAACAGTTCCTGTGTGGTCAGCCAAAAGTTTCTCAAGCAAACGAGACTTTTCTTCTTTTGCTACAAAATAAATTTCTTCAGAAATTTTGGCCACTGTTGTGCCAGAGGGGGCAACTTCGACACGAATCGGATCTTTCATGTAATTGTGTGCCATTCCCTGAATTTTGACAGGCATGGTGGCCGAAAATAGTAATGTTTGTCTTGTTTTTGGAGTAAGGGCGATGACACTGCGAATTTGTGGCTCAAATCCCATGTCTAGCATTCTGTCTGCTTCATCAAGAACTAATATTGAAACATTTGAAAGATTGATTGTCTTTTGGTGTATGTGATCGTTGATACGTCCAGGCGTCGCTATAATAACGTGCGGCTTGTCCCTAAGGGCATATACTTGTTTGTTCATGTTTGCTCCTCCAACAAGAAGTGCAGTACGAATGCCGAGATTTTTTCCTATTGCTACTATTTTTTCATCTACTTGTGCTGCGAGTTCGCGGGTTGGAACTAAAACTAATCCCGTGCCTTTTGTGGCGGCGAGCCTTTGTAACATTGGTAGACCAAAGGCTAGAGTTTTGCCGGTTCCTGTTTGTGCGATACCTATAACATCTTTGCCTGTTAATACGACAGGAATAGCCTGCGCCTGTATTGGCGTGGGAGAAGCGATGTTGAGTTTACTGAGCGCTCCGGTAAAGGTAGTGGAAAGGCCCAGATCGTTAAAAGCGGCCTTAGCGGTCTCTTGTCTTGGGGGCTGTTGCGATGTTTCGGCTTGAGGGGTTCTAATAGAATCAGAATTAAACTTCTGATTAGCAGGCTTTTGGCCCTGTACTTTTTGTGTATCTTGATTCATATATTTCTGACCCGATTTCTCCAAGGTCAGATCAATGACGCAGAAGTTTCGAGCTTTTTACATTATATACCACCCAGTCTCTTTTGTCAATAGGAGGGGCGGTTTTTACTTGAAAAGTATAGGTATTTCTATTGATTTATCGTTTTGTGATAGGCCAGAGGGGTTGTCATTTTTTAGAATGAGAGCTCCGTTGTTTTTGTATGTTGGTTTTTCAAATTCGAGCGTCGCTTCAAACGGCACAAAATCTTCTGTCATCCAGTCGCTGGTCGCTTGTGCTACCCCCTCGGCTATTATAAGGCCGTCCCAGTTTACGAGTGTTACTGGAAAACTTGCTTCAAAAAACCACGATCCTCTCGCTTTGCCAGTTATTTTTAGTGGACTTGAAACTAATCCGTTTGGTTTGGGAAAATTTACCTGGATGAGATCGGATAGATCGGGTTCGCATGGGGTGGCGGGAATTTCTGAGGAAGGTGATCCATGATTTGTCCAACCGCTATTGGTACAGATCCACGTGTCTTCGGGCGTAAGAATTCTGGCGGCAACAATTGCAGCCATTGCCAAAATGATTAACGAGATAATTACTTTTTTAGTCATCGAGATTTAACTGGGTAAAAAGTTACGGTCTATTGTGTCTCATATTGTCTAGAGCCCAAGTGTATTCAATTACCAAGAATGGAATCCAGTGCGGCTCGTCATAACTTAGGAGGAGAAAAATTCCGGCGATAATGGCTATGGTATTTATTATAAAAAAGGCGATATCGAAGGCTTGCTCGTGTCGTGACACTTGTTCGTTGTTTGTTATATAAAGAAGCCAATTTTTTATATTCATGGTTATTAGCTATATGAAACCATTATACATTTTCTGGATCAGATTTACCTGGCTAGCTTTTTAACGGCGGCAGCGACTGCCTTGGCTACTCCTTTTTCGAAAGGCCCAGGAATTATTTTGTTTCTGGTTGGTTTTTTAACCAAAGCCGCTATCGCTTTGGCGGCCGTAAGTTCCATGGCCTCTGTTATCTCTTTAGCTCTGGCATCTAAAGCCCCTCTAAATAGTCCGGGAAATGCGAGTACGTTGTTTATTTGATTTGGAAAGTCGCTTCGTCCGGAGGCGGCCACCTCTGCTCCTGCTGCAAGTGCGAGCGGCGGCAGAATTTCTGGTGTCGGATTTGCCATGGCAAAGATTATAGGTTTTTTATTCATTGATTTGATCATTTTTTCTGTGACCAAATTTCCTTTTGATACTCCGACAAAAATGTCTGCTCCGATCATTGCGTTTTCGAGTGTGCCGTCTTGATTTGCGGCGGTGCTTCTACTTATTATGTCCAGTTTATATTTGTTTATATCTTTTCTTCCTCTAGAAATTATTCCTTTACTGTCCAGAAGGACCAAATTTTTAATGCCATATGAGAGGAGTATTTTAGAAACAGCGATCCCAGCTGCTCCGGCCCCATTGATAACCACCTTAACATTGGCTGCTTTTTTGCCAACTACTTTTAGCGCGTTGATAAGTCCAGCCAAAACTACTATGGCTGTACCATGCTGATCGTCGTGAAGAACCGGGATATCTAATTCGTTTTTTAATCTTTCCTCGATCTCAAAACATCTAGGCGCGGAAATATCTTCTAGGTTTATCCCTCCAAAAGACGGCGAGATATTTTTAACAGTTTTGATTATCTCTTCAGTATCTTTTGTTGCTAAACAAATTGGTATTGCGTCGACTCCACCAAACTCCTTAAATAAAATTGCCTTACCCTCCATAACGGGGATGGCCCCGAGCGGGCCAATGTCTCCGAGACCCAAAACGGCAGTGCCGTCACTGACGACAGCTATAGTGTTCCACTTTGACGTTAGATCGTAAGCCAGACGTCCATCTTTTGCGATTGCCTCAGACACTTTGGCAACACCGGGTGTGTAGGCAAGAGATAAGTCGTGTCTATTTTTTACTGGCACTTTAGATTTTATTTCGATTTTACCCCTGGCCTTTTTGTGCAGGGCGATAGAGTCGTTTGTTGGCTTGGCTAGTTTCTTTTCATTTTGCCGCTTGCCGCGGCCCTTGTTAAAGCGAGAGGTAAACATGTTTTAAATTGTATCTTATTGTTGAGAGACGTTCTAGTTAACTCTGTTTTTGTCTTAAAAGACACTCTAGAGTTTGATGTTTTTGCATCTTTTGTCATTGAGAGATAGATGTTTGACAAAAGTTGGTTTGTAAATTCATGGTGTTTTAGTTCTGAGTCGTCGTCTTTGTTATTTATGAAGTTAAGGAGTGTGGTTTCGCGGGCTTTTTCGTTGTGACCAAGATAATAGGTGTCTTTTTTATTTTTCTTGTTTATCGTTTTTCCCAGACTTATTTTTGTAAAAGCCTGGCCGCCGACGATGTTTGTGTTTCTAAAAATATAAATGTCGAAATGATCTTTTCCTCCGATTTCTCCACTTGCGATGTTTTGTTCGTTTGTTTTTGTCGACTCGTAAGATTGATATGAGTGTACTTGAATATTTAGGAGGTGTGATACTTGGATGTTTACCCTTTCATGGCGTACTCGGCCGTTTCCTTTGTATGTATCTTCCGGCAGATCAAACCATCCTCGTCTGGAAAAAGAATTTTGTTGAAGATTTAAGGAGGCGGTGGTGACGACTCGTCCTTCCTTTTTAAATTGCATAAGAGCGTAAGCATCTAGTTCGCCAAAATGATCAAATTTTTTTGGATCATAAGATTGGAAAAAATTCTCAGTTTCTTCTCGTCCGAAAAAATTTCTGTAATTTTCTTTTTGTATCTGATGGAAAAAGTCGTTTGGGGCAAAACGGGCAGTATATAAATTCACCGAATCTGGGCCGGTGCCGCTGTGGGCGGTGTTTATTTTTGATATCCAAGCGAGGAGGTCTACGAAGTGATATCCCGAATGCATAAGTTTCCCGTACCCATATTTGTAAGGATGATTTTCTTTGTCGAATTCGTGAGGAAGATTCCATGCGCCATCAGCGTGGTTAATATCTACGTAAGAAATTGGTACTTTGTGCTCGGCCAGGAATTTTTCCAAATAGCTTTTTATAAAATTGTAACCCTCATGACTTCTTCTTTGACAGACGACATAAAACTTTGATTGGGACGCATCAAGGGCGTTTTTCAAATCCGTGTAGTCTTTATATATTTTTTTGGCGGCGCTTGTTTTAGTGGCAAGACCAACCGGGGCGGTTATGGGTTTATCCATTAAAATGTTTATGTTATTTTTTATCGCCCAAATAGCATAAGCCTTGTGCGCTTTCGGTTCGGTAGAAATTATAATGCCATCTATTTTGCAGTTTTTTACTAGATTGTTTAGCTCTTTTTTAGCCGCGATGTCTATTGTTTTGCCCATCCTGTTTTTGACCGAATCTTCTATGAACAAAATTTTTTCTGGCTTAATATTTTTGCCACTTATGTATTTTGTTATTTTTTCTTCTTGGCTTTTTAGATCTATTATCAATTTTAAATTTATCTTGTGCGTTGTTTGGTGCTTCTCTAAAAACGGATAATATATTCTTTTCGCATGTGGGCCAAGTCCTACTAATATATAATTTTTCATAACTATATTTAGTCTACTTTTGTGGTCGGCTTTTCCGAGACATTTTGTCCAAAAAGATGACAACATTTTTTGGAGCGAAAAAGGCCGCGTAAACGCGGCCGAAAGCGGGGTACAACTCTTATGTCTTAGGCTACCATCGGAGCATCGTAGCTGCTGTGATATTCATGCTGGCGGGAAGATCGATAATGTCGATTCCAAACTCGGCAGCCTTTTTTCTTTCCCAGGCTGTTCCAAAAGATCCTTGCCAGTTTGGAACAAAGAGCACTTTCTGAAGGATTCTGTTTTCGAACAATGGCAGGAAAAAACCGTTCAGGAGCTGTTCGCCCATGTCTGGCAATTTTCCCTCACGGTGGAGTCTTACTATCGCCGAGTGAAAGTTAAGCTGATTGAAAATTGGCAGACCCTTTGACTCAAGACAATTGACCCACTCATTGATTGTGCGGATGTTTTCCGTAACGTTACCCGAACCTCCAGATGTGATTGGTCCGCAGACCTGGCCTAGTGGTTGCCGCATTCGTCTGGCGATAACAACTCCAAGTTGACCAAGTTCTTCAATGGTTTGTACGCTGTAGTAGGTTACCACATCCCTTGGTGTCCAAAGCATTCTGTCAAACGTAGGTGTAAACGGCTTGCTGGGATCGTGTCTTTGCCCTGGAATCATTTTTCCCTCCGTGGCGTCTTTTCGCCCTAGTGCTAGTGTTCTATAATATCTTACTTATATATTTATTTCTGGCAAGTGGCCTGTATATTGTTTGTAAAATTGCCCCATAGCAACATGTAAGTTATTATGACAGTGAGATAGATCTAGTAATATAACTTTTTATAAAAATAGACCTAAAAATATAGACATGAGTTACGAAGAAAAAGCGCAGGTAAATCCCAAAGAGCCAGTTGCGTCCGCGGTAGGCACCGTTGATAACGTCGAAGGACAAAAAGGGAACAAATTATCGAAGAGTGAAGAGAGAATGTGTAATCGCATAATCGAGGAGATACAGAGTGTTGGATTAGAGCATATCAAGAAAGAAGTCTCTAGCGGCGGCGGGGTATATATCATAAAGGCTTCATCTGGCATGCTTAGAATCGGATATGATAAGACAGGCGATGCACTGTTTTTAATTGGTTTTGATGGTCCAGACGATAAGCCGCTGGCACGTTTTATCGGAGATAGGGTTGGGATAAAATCCTTGCGTGGAGGAATTTACAAATAGAGTCTAAAAAGTCTCTCGGGATTTTTTGCTGCCATTGCCTAAATGTTTTTTCAGGAGAATTATTGTTGTCCATACTAAAAATATGGCTATGACATATTTCACACCCATAATTTTCAGCGCAGATTCACCTAGGGTATAGACTAATGTCCCCCAAAACGTGTTCCACAGAATAATTCCTCCCGCAGAGTATAAGGAGAATCTTTTTATAGGAACTTGTAGTATGCCGGCGGCGGTGGCCGTAAGGGACGCGAGGTTTGGTTCCCAGTAACTGAAAAATATTGCATTCAACCCTTGCCTAACGATTGCTTCTTTCGATTTTTCTATGGAACCTGCGAGTCCAAACTTAACCAATAATTTATACCAACCATATTTCCCGAGCAAAAAATTTAGAGTATAGGCAATAAAGAATGCCACACTTACAACAAGAACCACCCAGGTTGCCAAAAGTTTGTTGTTCCCAGCTGAAATTACTCCGAGAAAGATTATAAAACCCCCAGGAAAATATTGACCAACCAAAAGAAAACCTTCGATAAGGGCACCGACGAACACTATCCATAAGCCGTATTGGGTGAACCACCCTTTTACTATTGGGAGTAGTTGTTCATCTGAGGGTAGATCAAGAATTTTCCAAACCACATACACGAACAAATAGATACCCATGAGTATCAATGGGACCGATAGAAGTTTTATGTTTTCTTTTATATTGTTGTTCAAATCCTATTTGCTAGACAAATCTCCCAAATAATAGTTGTTTAGTATATTCCACGCTTTTTGAGAATGTGTTGATTCAAAAGTTTGTGTCACGTCTTGTCCGCAGTAGGGGGTTATGGCGTCTGACCCAGCTGGATGCAAATCAGCATTTAAATATTTTGTAACGTCGTAAACTTTTCCTCCTACAATTAGCCAACAATCGGAGGCATTAGAGTGCTTAGACACTTCATTTGCTAAAAAAGTTTTTGTATTTTCTGTGTTTTTTTGGCTGGATTCCACTTTTTGTTTTGCTGGGGTGTTGTTTATATTTTGTGAAGGGGAAGAGAGGGATTGTTTGTTGTTTAAAGCGCCAGAAACTAAAATTGTTATTACCACAACGAAGAAAATTATAAGTGCGACGAATACTGCTTTTTTCATATTTTTAATTTTGTTTCTTAAAATTGGAATTCTTCAGAATGTATATTTGCATTTGGTATACCTGAATCGAGAAGTTGTGTCTTGAGACTTTGCATCATGGACGATGGTCCACAAATAAAAATGTCTTTGTTTGTTATACCATTTGCGGCGTTTCTTATTCTGTCAGACGTTATGTACCCTTGTTCTTTTGAATATTGCGTAATAACATTAAAGTTTTTATTTTGAGTGGAAATATTTACCAGCTCACTTAGGAAAACTGCTTCACTTGCGTTTTGGACACAGTAGAAAAGGTGTACAACATTTTTAAAGCCACTTTTTTCACGACTTCTCGCCATACTAAGAAAAGGTGTTACTCCTATGCCACCAGCGACCCAGATTTCGTCTCTATTGTCTTGGCTGAAGAATTTTCCGAAAGCCCCCTCTATTTTTACGAGGGTGCCTTTTTTAAGTTTTTTCAATTTGGCCGTAAAATCGCCGAGATTTTTTACATCTATTTTTATATTTTGATTGGCAGATGATGATGAAATGGAAAACGGGTGTATTTCGGAACCGATTTCTTCATCTTGAAAACCTACAAAGATGAATTGTCCAGGCAAGAACGCTAGTTGCTTATTCTTTGGAGTCATCTCTATTTCTATAATGTCTTGGCCAAGGTCTTTTACCCCAGAAATGGCATACTCATATTTTTTTATCAGGAAAAATCCAAGGATTGTTCTGTATACATAGACGACAATTCCAAGCCCGACCAAAGACAGAACGTAAATTTTTAGAGGGAGAAATCTGGATATGTCGCTAGGAATCAAAAGACCATGTATTCCTGCCAGAAAAAGTGCCACTCCAAGAAATTTGTGGGTCGTTTTCCATATTTCATAGGGAAGTTCGGCGAAGAAAGTGATGGTCAATAAAATTAACAAAAACGCGAGAGAGAAAATCCCGAAATTTATTGACAAGTTTGAACCAGGAAGTAAAAACAACGCAGCGCTTGTCGAAGAAATAAGAAAATATTTCCCGGCCAGAAATAGAGGATGGAAAAGCATCAGGATAAAAGCCAATCCACCAAGCATGTGGTGTGCAAAATATATTTTATTTAGACCGCCGAAATAGTTTTCCATGAACTTAAACCTGCCACTTAATATCATGACTATGGCGAACATTGAAATACCTACCAAACCTGTTATTTGTCCGAAACTTGTTAATGTGGTTGGTACGCTTGAGAATCTTACGCCAAGCGGTTTCACAAAAACCCACATTGTGATTGGTGCAGCCGAAAGAATAGAGATAACAATCCAGCCAAGGTTATTCTTTATTTTTGTGATCATGCCTAAATATTATATAGGATAAATATATTTTTGGCTGTTGGCGTTTTACTTCGTGGTTCCACTTTGAAGCGCACTGAGCTGCGCAAAGTGTGATTTTTTGTCTCTTATCAATTTTTTATATGTTCCTTCTTCAAGCACTGACCCTTTGTCAAAAACTATTATCTGGTCGGTGTTTTTAAGAGTAGATATTCTGTGGG
>JBAZWX010000002.1:0-23313 GCA_041660145.1 Minisyncoccota bacterium
TCGACATGGACAGTGGCAAAACAGAATTTGTCCAGGTTAAAGTTGCCGTTGACGAATCAATGGTTAAATTCAGAAAAGAGGGAGAGGAGGCAGAAGGCACCAATTTCCCGGAAAGAGATATGCCAGAAAACGACATTCCGGAAGATGATGGAAAAATATACTTCAACGAAGAGCATCACATGCTCCTTAAAGACGCTAAACTAATAAAAAGAGGTGTTGTCGCAGGTGAAGAACTTATTTTCCCGTTGGAAACAAAGGAAGATTACGGTAGAATCGCCGCGCAAACCGCCAAACAGGTCATAGTACAAAAAATAAGAGAGGCCGAAAAAGAATCGGTTTATCAGGAATTTAGCACAATGCTAAATAATGTTGTTTCCGGACGTGTACAACGCGTAGAAGGTGGAAATGTTTTTGTCGACTTGGGCAGAACAACAGCCATTTTGCCAAGAGAAGAGCAGATTCCAGGAGAAAGATATCGACAAGGTGAAAGAATAAAAGCCTATCTATATGCCATCGAAGAAACCCCGAAAGGAGTGAACATCAGGCTCTCGAGATCTCACCCTCAGTTCATAACAAAACTGTTTGAGATGGAGGCTCCAGAAATAGCAAACGGTGTTGTGGAAATTAAAAACATCGCCAGAGAGGCCGGCGCCAGATCAAAAATTGCCGTCACTTCTCATGAGGAAAACATCGATCCTGTGGGTTCATGTGTAGGCCAAAGAGGTGTTCGCGTAAATACTATAACCAACGAGCTTGGCGGAGAAAAAATAGACATCATCGAGTGGTCAGACAAAGCAGAGCAGTTCATAACGAATTCGTTGTCCCCTGCCAAGGTAGCCAAAGTCGAAATAGATGAACAAAATCACCAGGCCCAAATAGATGTCGATGACGACCAATTCTCTCTAGCCATAGGAAAAGGTGGCCAAAATGTTAGACTTGCCGCCAAACTAACAGGCTACAAACTAGATATCAGATCGACATCCGGAGAAAACGCGAAAGTAGATACAGAAGACGACGATTTTGATGATCTAGAAGAAGAGGCTGAGGAGGAGGCTAAGACAGAGACCGCCGAAAAACCTGAGGAAGCAAAATAATTCACATCCTCGCAGAACCTAACCTAGACACGGTCTGCATTCCAACGTAAAATATATTAGAAAATTATATCTATCGTTTTTTATTATTAGTTTTATATCTCAAGTATGAAAAAAATTGTTGTGTCCTCTCTCTTGGCAGCCGCCTTGCTAGTAGGATACCCGGCCAACGCGGCAACTGCTCCTGTCCAGGTCCAAAAAACACCAGTCGCCCCTAAAGTAGACGACAGGATAAAAAGGGCAGAAGAAAAATTTAGGGCAGAAAATAAGGCCATTTCAAACCTGGATAAATCAGGAACTGTAAAAGCCGAAAAATCAAAGATAATCGAAGAGAAACTCAAAGAAAAAATTCAGGACGCAAAAACCAAAGTAGAAGACAAATCCAAAGCAGCCGAGGCAAAAATAGAAGCAAAAGCGGCAACACAGAAAGAAAAAGCTGATGAAAAAATTGCTCAACTTAAAGCAAAGGCTCTAGCCCAAACAAAAAAGATAGAGCAAAGACTAAACGCCGCAGCCGACAGAATTATGAAACTGGCCATCAGAGTTAGCGACCGAGCAAAAATAATGGCTGACACAGGTTTAATCACGGCTGAACAAAAAACTCAGGTTGATCAAAAAGTCCAGGCTATCTCTTCGGCTCTTTCGGTCATAAAGGTAAATATTGCAAGCAAAATACCAACGGCCGGAAGCATTGATCCAACAAAAGGCAACAGTGCCGCAGCAAGAAATCTTGCACAAGCAAGCAAGCTGATAGAGCTCGATCTTAAAAAAGCCCAGCAGGACGTAAACGATGCACTGAGAATGTTGGTTGGGGCCACGTCAAAGGACAAGGCACAAACATCTGAAGCGACATCGTCAACAGTTAAGGAAAAATAAATAGCATTTTAAAAAAGACAAAAAAATGAAAGAACAAAAATCAAATCCTGGGGCACTAATAGCATCAATCGTTATAGTAATAATTTTGGTTATCGGCGGATACTATTCAATAAAAAACAAGGGCTTGACTCCAGATGTTTTACCTGAGCTAGATGGAGTAACCTCTGGTTTAAGCACTCAATCTGATTCGACAGAATTACAAGATATAGAAAAGGATCTGCAAAATACAAACATCGACGCCATATCTGCCGACATTCAGGAAGAGCCAGTGCAATAGGAAAACAAACTTCGCAAAAAGTAGTCAAAACAAAAACATCCGGGTTAATACTCGGGTGTTTTTGTTTTCTTCCAACGGGGTTGACTTTCCGGTCATTTTCAATTACAAATTAAGATTGTGCAACACATAAAAAACTTAAAAATTAATAAGCTCCCAAAATCAGAGGTCGAAATAACCGGCGAAATTGATGCCGAATATTTTGGCTCTTTCTGGGAAAAAGCGGTAAAAGACGTATCACAAAACGTTAAAATAGATGGTTTCCGCTCTGGAAACATACCGGAGGCCATTCTTTTAAAAACAGTTGGCGAGGCAGCAATATTAGAAGAGGCCGCAGAGCAGGCACTCAAAAAAGTGTATCCGGAAATTCTCGTAGAAAATAAGGTGGCCGCCATAGACAGGCCAGAAATTTCGATAACAAAAATCGCAAAAGGAAATCCTTTGGGATTTTCAATGAAAGTTCCAGTACTTCCAGAGTTTGATCTCCCGACATCGTACAAAAAAATAGCCAAAGATATATCTACAAAAACAAAAACAACCAAAGACGAAGTGACAGAAAAAGAGATAGATGATCTTATTACACAAATAAGAAAATCCCGCGCGCCTCACATACATGATCCAAAAGAAACTAAAGGTTCAGAAAAGGATGGAGACAAAGAACACGCCGATCTTCCCCTTCCAGAATTTAACGATGAATTTGTAAAATCTCTTGGCAAATTTGAAGGTGTTGAAGATTTTAAAACAAAGATAAGAGCAAATCTTTTGGAAGAAAAAGCAATGAAGCGCAAAGAAGACGCGCGCATGGAAGTATTAGAGACAATATCAAAAGAGGTAAAAATTGATATACCACAGGTACTGCTAGAAGCAGAGTTAGACAAAATGGTCAGTGAACTTACAGGAAGACTTGAACAATACGGTATAAAATTTGACGACTACCTTAAAAACACAAAAAAGACAGAAGTCGATATAAGAAAAGAAAGTGCGGAAATAGCTGGCCAACGGGTAAAATATAATCTAATTCTTAAAAAAATTGCTAAGGAAGAAAATATTGCTCCGCTTCAGGAGGAAGTTGATCTTGAGGTTCAGAAAATTTTGGACTACTACAAAGGGGCTGACCCGGATTCTGCCAAGGTATACATATTAAATGTACTTACGAACGAAAAAACTTTAAATTACCTGGAAAACATAGAATAGGAAACCTTACACCAGCAAAGATGGTATATAATAAGAAGAGTTAAATAAAAAAATATGTTAATACCAACAGTTATAGAAAAATCACAGTTCGGAGAAAGAGCATACGACATATACTCACGCCTTCTTCGAGACAGAATAGTTTTTTTGGCCGGTCCGATAGACGACAACACGGCAAATATTGTCATCGCCCAACTTTTGTTTTTGGAGTCAGAAGATCCCAAGAAAGATATTAGCCTTTATATAAACTCACCCGGAGGATCCGTTACCTCGACAATGGCAATGTACGACACCATTCAACACATTAAACCAGACGTTGCCACTATTTGTGTAGGGTTAGCTGCTTCAGGTGGAGCAATAATGTTAGCTGCCGGAACTAAAGGCAAAAGATTTGCTCTTCCAAATGCAGAAGTAATGATTCACCAGGTTGCCGGAGGTGCTGAAGGTCAGGCATCTGATATAGAAATTTCTGCCAGACATATTCTAAAAATGAAAGCCAATCTAAACAAAATACTTTCAAAACACACCGGAAAACCAATAGACCAAGTTGAAAAAGACACCGACAGAGATAACTTTATGACAGCCGAAGAAGCCAAAAACTACGGGCTAATCGACGAAGTGATAAAACCCAAAAGCAAAAAGTAAATCGCCCGACGATTTGTCTAAATATTCAAAATAAGAAATAAAGAACCCGCCCGAAAGGCGGGCTCTTTATTTCTCTTGATACACAGAATCAGCTATGTTAGGCTCCAAATAGAGGCGGATACGGCCATCTGGCAGGTGTCCGAGCCATGAACTGCGTTGTTCATGGAGCACTTCGACAAAAAGGAACCGAATGTGGCTAGTAAACAGACAAAAAGTGTTGTAGTTCGAACTCCGGAAGAACTTGCAAAAAGTAGAGCCAAGTCGATTGCGGAAGCCCTTACCGAAGAAGAGACGCGGGACCTTCTCATCTCGCAAGGAACTTTTTTGGAAAAGTTGCTCGGCTATGCTACCAACGGGTTGGAATTTTCATCTCTCTTTTGTCTGGGAATGAGTATCGGGGTTTTCATGATGTTCATGGAAATTTCACTCTGGATGGTATTCGGCCCAATTCTCATCTATCTAGCGTTTGCCGGCTGGAAAAACAAGAAGCTCCCCGAGCTTGGTCAGGCCATATTTTTTTCTCTTGGATTTGCTCCAGCCTCATTTTTCGCTGGGATAATTCCTTATGTTTCTGGAGAGGTCATTTTTCCCATTTTTACCCAATGTGCACTAATCTCGGCAGTTCTGGCTGTACCTGCTTTGTGGCTAGACCACAAAAAGGTAGCCCCCAAGGTCAAGGTGCTGCTTCTCGCCAGAGAAGTAAAGAGGATCGGCGAAGCATTGGGAAGCACGTTCAAACAGATTGCCGACGATGCAAAAAGTGGCAGTGAACTTTTGGTAGATGGTTTGAATAGAAAATCGGCAGAACTTCAAAAGCGTCTTGTCGAATCTCTCCAAAGAAAAAGAAATGAGCTCGCCAGTCTGGAACGTATTACCGAACCAACGTCTGTTCAAAAAAGAAAAATCTCCGCTTTGTCGCAGCAGATTACCGAGATGGAAAACCGTTTGGTCAGGGTCTCTCACCAAACAGCTATCACTGCTGAAAAATTGTCCGAGTTTGGAAATGGGTGCGAAGATCTTTCCATCAGAGGAGAAGAGATCGAACTCTCTGCTGCCCAGGTCAAGGCTACGAAGGAGATAGCCGAGGCCAGCGACAACCTAGAGGTCACGGGAGCCATAGCAGACGCCGCCCTCTCTTCAGAGACCAAGGCGCTAGCACTTCCAGACATTTCTTCAGAGGAACAACAGCTTATCGCCAGTTCTGCCCAGAAGGAGCTACTCGCCCTTCCAGAATCAACGGCTCAGGGCCAAGGCGAAAACCATGTCCAGGAAGGCAATATCCTTTTCATCATGGTCAGAAAAGCTTTGCCGTCACCCCCATCCGACACAAATCCAGACGGAGACGATTGCGAGGTGGACGATCCACCTCCTGATCCCTCTCCAAAGTGATCCGAGAAACAGACGTTCCTAATAACAAATACCCCGCCCTTGCCCCCACCTCGGGGGCTTTTGACTTTTCTCAAATGATCTGCTACGATAGATCTGTTAACTTTTAATTATTTAACATTACCCCGCCGAAAAAGAGATCACGCCTACCAGCAGGTAGGGCTGCCAAGATAGTAAAAGAGAGATGTTCACATTACTTTGTCTAATAAAACCTGTAGAATCTCCGGAATACTCTTCCTGTCATCTATCGTTTTGCGGTTCAAAGAAAAACAAAAGCTTTTTTTCAAGCCCCGTTCGGGCCTTGAGAAAGCTATCTAAAAATTGGCACTTGATTTGCCTTAGGAAAACGGGGTAGCCAAACGTTATGAGTTTAAAAATTGTCATGCTGCTCGCCGGCGCTGCTGGTGTTGCGGGTATTGCTGTTGGTTATTTTTTGCGATGGATCATCTCCCTAGGCCAAAAGGGGTCTGTTGAGTTGACCATAAAACAAAAACTGATCGAGGCTAAAGATCAGGCCCAAAAAATAGTAGAGGAAGGAGAGAAAAAATCTGACAAGCTTCTTTACGACGCCAAGCTTGAGAACAAAAAGTCAGAAGAACAGCTTAAAAAAACAGAAGAACGTCTCGTAAAAAAAGACGAGCTTTTGGATAAGCGCCAAATCGACATCGACCGCGAAGCCGAAGCAATCAAAAAAAGAATCGAGGAAGTCAAAGAAATAAAGGAACGGGCAAAAGAAGCCGAGAGTAAAAATGTTTTGGAACTCGAAAGAATCGCCAAACTGTCGCAAGACGAGGCCAAAGAAGAACTCTTCACAGAAGTCAAAATAAAATATGAAGAAGATCTTGCCGGCAGAATACAAAAACTAGAAAGACTAGGAACAGACGGCCTGGAAAAAAGAGCGAAAGATATTCTTGCTACAACAATACAAAGGCTCGCCTCTTCGACCGCCTCTGAATTTATGACAACAAGCGTTCAACTTCAGAACGATGAAATAAAAGGAAAAATAATCGGGAAAGAAGGAAGGAACATTCGAGCATTTGAACGCGCAGCTGGAGTCGATCTTATTGTCGATGACACGCCAGGCACAGTTATAATTTCCTCTTTCGATCCAATACGTCGCCAGGTTGCTAAAGTAGCGCTTGAAGCTCTTATTGTCGATGGCCGCATTCAACCAGCCCGCATCGAGAGTCTCATAGAAAAAGCACGAAACGACGTAAACAAGATAATAAAAGAGAAAGGAGATCAGGCAACATACGAGGCGGGAGTGCTAAATCTAGACCCTCGCATCGTCGCCATACTTGGAAGACTTCACTTTAGAACAAGTTACGGTCAAAACGTTCTCCAACACTCATTAGAGATGGCCCACATAGCAGGAATGTTGGCCGAAGAACTTGGTGCCGATCCAGCGATTGCCAGAGCAGGTGCCCTTCTTCACGACATAGGGAAAGCTGTCGACCACGAAGTGGCAGGAACACACGTCGAAATTGGAAGAAGAATACTACAAAAGTTTGGCGCAGATAAGAGAATTATTCTGGCCATGCAATCGCATCACGAAGAATATCCATACGAAACAATCGAATCAATTATTGTCCAAACGGCCGATGCATTATCTGGCGGGCGCCCTGGAGCAAGGCGCGATAGTGTAGAAAACTACCTCAAGAGGATAGGCGATCTAGAGGAGATCGCGAACTCTTATAAAGGTGTCGAGAAAAGCTATGCCATCCAAGCAGGCCGAGAAATAAGGGTTTTTGTCACCCCAGAGAAGGTAACAGACCTCGAAGCAAAGATAATGGCACAAGAAATAGCTCGCAAAATAGAGCAAGATCTCAAGTATCCAGGAGAAATAAAAGTCTGCGTTATACGAGAAACAAAAGTTGTCGAGTACGCAAAATAATTGTACTCTTAATAAATCCACAGATTCGTGTTGCTAGTCTAGACAGAACGGCTTAAAATATAGGTATAAGTTGGTCGAGCATTAATTTAACAAAAAAATTATGAACAAACAGGCATTAGTTGATGCTGTACACCAGAAACTAGGCGGAACGAAAGCTGCTGCTGAGGGCATCGTTGATTCAATCATCGAGTCCATAGTAGGCACGCTTAAGAAAGGCGAGGAAGTTTCTATTGCTGGGCTTGGCATCTTCTCGGTAAAAACAAGGGCGGCCAGAACGGCCAGAAACCCAAGAACCGGAGAGATGGTTCAGGTTCCTGCAATGAAAGTGCCAAAGTTCCGAGCTGCGAAGGCTCTTAAGGACGCAGTAAAATAAGGTTTTCTAAGAATTCGTCAAAGGGCGAGTTCGAAAGGAGGCGTGCTAACCACATAACTTTCGGAAAACCTAAAAAAACGAAACGGCCCAGTACCAGTGGGCTGTTTTGTTTTGTGCCAACTCGTCATATAATTTAGTGATGATTGTTATGTATGCTTTATTTTTCATAGTCGGCGCATTGTTAAGTTGGCTACTTTTTATAGCTTCAGGACTTGCAGACAAAAATAAAAACGGAGAAGGCATGGCCATTTCTCTACACCAACTAAGAACACCCGTCACAAAAATAAAATGGATTTTTGATGAGCTCTCAAGTGAACATCCAGACAATGCTCCCGGGCTCATCGCTCACGGCCAAACTATTTCTGGGGAAATGTTGTCCATCATAAATGACACGCTAACCGAAGCTGCCCTAGATAACAAAAGAAAAAAGTTCCAATTTAAAAAAGGTGACCTACACAATTTGGTGGATGATATCGTGAAAAACTATAATTTTCTGGCCGAACAAAAAGGAATAACCATATCCATGATCACGCCAGATACCAAAATACCACCATTTGTTTTCGATAAAGATAAAATAACTTTGGCAATAAGAAATCTTTTAGATAACGCCATAAGTTACACGCAAAAAAATGGGACTGTCGAAATAACAGTGCGCCCATCGAACGGATTGGCCCAAATAATAATAAAAGATAGTGGAATAGGCATACCAAAAGAGCACTTGCCAAACCTTTTCAAAAAGTTTTCGCGGGCCGAAAACGCCAAGAAATTCTCCGAACAAGGCAGCGGCCTTGGTCTATATATAGTAAAAAGCATCATAAACGGCCATCGCGGCATGATTTTTGTTCAATCCACTGAGGGCAAGGGCACTACGGTAACAATTGAACTACCTCTTGATCTTGAAACCAAATATGGTGATTTGTGTTCATAACTCTTTTAAAGTAAAATTAGGCAATGGCAGGTAAAAAAGTATTATTAGTAGAAGACGACAAATTTTTGCGAGAAATGTTAGCGCAAAAACTAATCAAGCAAGAACTTGAAGTTCAGGCTGCTGTCGACGGTAAAAACGCGCTAGATATACTGGCCAACTTTCTTCCAGATCTAATAATCCTAGATTTACTTCTCCCAGATATTGATGGGTTTGGAGTTCTCGAGAACGTAAGAAAAAATGACAAGACAAAAAACATACCCGTGGTTGTACTTAGCAACCTCGACAAGGCCGCAGATATGGAAAGAGCTCAAAAACTTGGTGCCAACGACTTTATGGTTAAATCAAACTTCTCTGTAAACGAAATTATTTCCAGAGCAAAAGAGATGCTCGGAATCGCCGCCGCGTAAAAACATCCATAAAAACAAAAGTTGAAAGGCCCCACACCGTGGGGCCTTGGCTTATTCAGCCGAAAACGAAAACGTGTCGCGTGCCGGGATCGTCGACGGGATCGTCGATCAGAAACTGGTGATGAGTTTGGCGCGATCAGCGATCGTCTCCTCACCAACCGCCTTGGCAGCGCCGATGTTCGGCAGCGTCATGGCAATATCGACGAAGGCACTGAAGGCCTTCTCGACGTCGACACTGACGTTGAACGCAGCGTTGCCGGGGCTCACGCAGACCTCCTCGACCTCACCGTTCATCTTGTCGACGTGCTCGGTGATTTCGTAACCGTGAACGACGACGTGCTTGGTGATCATGAGTTTCCTCTTGGTGACTCGCATCTGGTTCTCCTTCTTCCTGGTTCGTCCTGTTCCGTTGCTGTTGCTGTACTACCGTTACCTGGTTACCGTGAGACTACTTGCCGTCGGGTCGATACTGCGAGACGCCACAGCGCGGGCAATTGCCGACGAAATCTGGATGAAGCTCTTCGATGGAGACTTCAAACGATCCGTGGCAATCCCGGCAAGTGACCACTCGGGTCTGAGCCTGAGGCACGCCACTCGGCTTCAGCAACTCGTTGCCGTCGACGTCGTGGGTCCGGGCGAACTCCTGGCAACTCTCGGGATCGTTGCCCGTGAACCCCAGTTCCTGGGGCCACCACGGAGTGTGGCAGTGGGGGCAAGCCGAAAACTTCCAGCTTCCATCGTTGAGATCAGCCGTATCGACTTCCACCCCTTCGCCGCACCCGTAGATCGGGCAGGCCAAGATCGTCGTGCTCTCCTGCACTCTGGACATTCTGATTCACCACCTTCTTGGTATCGGTTCGAGGTCAAAACGCGAGGCAGAAAGCCTCTTCTTTATCCCGTTTGGGACAAGCAAATAAGGAACCACGGCCTTATTGCGCCCTATTTGCTTGACCCAAACTTAAAGTGACACATATAAAAACTTCAATGTTCTGGTACTTTCTCCTATCTTAGCAGATTTTCACCAAAAAGTCAAGCTCACTCAATTTTTTACAAAAATTGAGTGAGCGCGGCCATGAACCCCACGTGGTGCATGGCAAGATCATTTGGTGATGGTTCCAAACCAGAATTAAGGGTAGGACTCTACGATCACCTGAACCCAGTCACCATCCCAATGGACATGGACGCGCTGGCAGACTTGCTGGTAAAAGCCAACTACGGCGTGCAGCGTTTCCTTTCGGCGCTAATCCGCGCCAGGAAGCGGTCCAGCAGAGGGACGTCGTCAGAAGGAGATCGATTGATGAGCGAGATCGAACGTCTTCTCGAAGAAGGCGAGTTCTAACATCTCGTTCCACCAAGAATTTGCCCCAGGGCCACCGTTTCGGTGGCCCCCGTTTGTTTTTGTACCAGCAAGGTTCAACCTCGCCAGTGAGAAGCGCGGCGTTTATTTTTCCATACCCACACTCCATCAGGTAGATTATTGTGTTTAAAAAGCCTCGCGCAGGCCTGTTTAGCAGGCCGAGCGGAGCAATTCGCCCCTAGCGAATATGTGTGCTTTTGAAACGCAATAACCTACCTGACTATCACTCTCCTTATTAACGGATTTATGGTCGTTGTTATTTCGTAGTTTATAGTCCCGGAAACAGCAGCCATTTCATCGGCAGAGATGACGTCGCCCCCCTGTTTCCCAAGAAGAACAACTTCGTCTAACATTTTGACTCCTGAAATGTCTGTCACATCGATAACTATCATATCCATGGCCACGCGTCCCATAACTTTTGCTCTTTTACCGCGAACCAAGACGTTACCAATACTGGAAAATGAACGGCGGTATCCATGCCAGTAACCGATCGGGCAAACAGCTACTTTTGACCCCGGTTTAAGTTTTTCAGTAAAATCGTAACCAACTCCCCCGCCATCCGGTAATGTTTTTACCTCCCCTATAATTGTTTTCCAAGAAAGAACCGGCTTTAAATTAATTTTCCTTTCAAAAGCCCTCATAACTTCAACGGACGGCCAAAGACCATACATTCCTATCCCGACACGAACCATATCAAATTGTGCCTCAGGAAAAACAAGAGAACCAGAGGTTGCTCCAGCATGAACAATGGGGTTGATATTAGCGCCACGCAAAATTTCTATTGCCTTTGAAAACTCAGATATCTGGGCGCGAGTATCGTTGGGAAAACTAGGATTTTTTGCGGCCGCAAAATGAGTGTAAACACCTTCGACAATAACTTTCTTGTTCGAAACCAACTTTTTGACCACTTCGGCAACCTGTTCCGGCAAAAAGCCTTGCCTGTGCATGCCGCTATCAACCTTCAGGTGCATTCTTACCGGCTTGGCGAAACGGCCGCTCTCTTCCAAAACGGTATTCAACCCGTCAAAACTTGATACCGTAATGCTTATACCATTCTCTGAGGCCTCTTTAAGTCGTGAGGGCAGAATAAACCCAAGAACTAGCATTGGCTTTTTGATACCCGCTTTTCTCAGCGCCAACCCCTCTACTATGGAATCGACACCAAGCCAGTCAACGCCACATTTCGCCACTATATTGGAAAACTCGACAAGCCCGTGACCATAGGCGTTCGACTTGACCACAGACATTATTTTTGTTTTTGGTGAAACAAACTTCCTAAATTCTTTAAAATTGTTTTTGACAGCGCTTTCACTTATCTCGACCCAGGTTCTCAACCCTTCAACTGGTTCTGGATAAAGCCCACCAATTTTATTTTTTAACATACTGTAAATATAACAGATAAGACCGTACAAGGTAACAAAAATCTTTTTAACAACTATTCTCAAACATTTCGGAAAAGACCAGAAAAACAAGAAGAATCTGATTGGAAAATAGCGGTCGGCCTGCCTGCGCAGGCAGGAAAATCCTGCAAGGAGGAACGGGAACCGCGTTAAGTTTTCCAATCAGATTCTTCTCTTTGTTTTTCTAGGGGTTTGGAGATCGTTTGAGAATAGTTGTTAAAAAGATTACAAAGATGTCCTTTATAAATATGTTGCAAAATAAAGATTTTTTACAATGTCTTTTATACTATAGGACTTATCCACAGAAATATTTTACAGTGTCCTTTATGCTGGTATACTAAAAGAGTCTCGGATTGAAAAGCGTTTCATAAGTAGATAGCTAGGGGTCAAGGCATCGCGCCGACCCAACAAATGAGAAGTTTCTCAAAAAGCTACCACAAACACTCTTCAAACCCAAGACAAGCACATTTCACAAGCACATTCACATAGACCCTCATCATTGACCCCGCTCCCGCGGGGTTTACTTTTTGTATAAAACAAAGGCCGGCAAAAGCCGGCGCAAAAACAACGTGGAACAAAAACGATCAGCAACCAGCTGCTTGGCCGGTGGGCAACAAATCCGATGCCTTGAGCAAGACAAATTGTTCCCTCAGACAACCAGATACAATGTCGACAGCATCCTGAATCGTCACAGACGACAAGCAAATGGATTCGAAGTCTGGCCCCAGCCGACTAACCAATTCGTCATCACGAGATTCTACCCTGCTGGGAATCGCATGTTCCCGAAGAACACTTACAACCTGATTTCCACGACCGTGCAATGAAATCAGGCTAAGATCTCCGCCTTTACCGACATAAGCAAACACAGCCGGGATAAGACCCTTCTGACTCAACGCTTCACTGCCAACCATCTTGACCTGGTCCAGAAAGTCGACCAAAACAATAGCCCTGCTTGGTTGTGTCGTTGCCATCTGACATTCCTCCTCGTTCCTTCTCTGATCATGATGGACAGAAGAATAACGTTTTATAAACTGCTGAAAAGATCCATCGAAACTACCACCGCGATCAATTATACATAGCATCACATTTTTAGCAAGGACTGGCCTTGACTATTAACCATTTTATGTGCTAGTATCTCGTGGAACAACAACCTAGAGAGGTCGTTGAAAAACAACCAAAAGAGAGGTAATCGAACATGTTTTCTGCCTCGAAAAGGAGGACGAGATGAGAACAAACCACCTCTTCGCCATTTTGACTGTCATTGGGCTTTTCTATGATTCTTCTGTTGCAACAAGACTTCCTCTTCTTCTTTTGGCACTATTTTTCCTCGGAATATCCGGCAACGATCGAAAGACTATCGCCGACGCAGTTTTCAACTTTGCCGTCTTAGCAGGCGGTTTTGCAGTAACTACGCAAGGATTCACCGCACCCCTCATCATCGCAACAGTCGGATTGTTGCTTATGACATTGAGAATCGAAGACTTCTGGAAAGATCCCGTGGCAACGAAAGCAACGACACCCACCTCCCGGTAACAGCAACGAAGGACAAAGGAGCGAAAATGGCAACTCTGCGACTGGTCCGCATCAAGTGCGGACAGGTCCCCGAACGAGGTAATCTGGAAGACATCTACACCAATGATCGCCTCAAGGAAGGGGTAGAAGTTCTTGGTAGAGGACAGTACATTCACGACGAAGATCTCACAAGTATCGTGAAGGCCGTTCCCAATCTTCCGCCCCATAACTCTTTTTTGAAGATTTCCATGGACCTACTCAAGGCTCTGGAAGGCGCTGCCGAAGATCTCCTCGCATCCATTCGAGCAGACGCTCCTGAAGACGGCGAGGAACTTGATGAAGATACGATCTTCAACATCGACATCGAGGCAACCATCAGCCATCTGGCAAAATGGATCGCCGAGCATCTCGGAACCCACGGCGAACAGGTTGCCCTAGTGGTCGAGTCTGACGACTGACCACGAGCAACAGCGCCTCACGAAGCACAGACCCACAACAGCAGACGGGAACCCAGAGGAGGAAACGCCATGAAGAAGTTCGACGGTGACGACGTTCGCGCCCGGATGATCCAGTTCATCAAGACCCACTACGCCGCGACCCTTGGCAAGGATATCGACCTGCTCGACCAGCCCGACGGACTGGAGAGGCTCCACGAGAAGTACTGCCTCGGCAACCCCGAGCCGGCCAAGAAGCGTCCGTAGTCTTCGCATATCTTTCCGCAAATTCGATAAGATAGGAGTCCACGACACAAAGGAGAAAACACCAAATGAACACCGTATCCACCATATCCAAGGTCGGCCCTCTAACAATCCTGCTTTCGATTTTCGGTACTGTCATCGCAGGACTGGCAGCCTTCTTTTTCACGTCAAGACCATCAGACACGTTCTTCCCGCTTTTGTTTCTAAACGAATTCCTCATGATGGCGTTCATTCTGGACAGGAAGTTCGTTCCCCCGATCATGTGCGCAATTGCACTGTCTCTAGTAGGGTACGCCATGACCTTCCCGTCCGAACAGATGGCGGCCATCTCTAGGTTGGGCCTATGCACTGCATCCACCATCATTTTGGCAATCGCAGATATGTACGCCAGCCGCCTGAAGGAAGGCTGGAACACAGTCCTGTGATAGCAAGAAAATAGAACTTTGTTTTTAGGATTTCCCCGCACAAATGCGGAAGCCCTACACCACCCGGTGTAGGGCGTTTTACTTTGCCAATTTTGCCCGCCAAAAGGCGGTCTCAAATTCGCCAGCCGGCGGAGGGCATCCGCCTTGGGCGGAAAGTGTAACACCCAAAAACCTTTAACAAAGACTTCCGGGGGGCTTGGGCCTAGACAAAACGGCGCAGAAGAATATGATTCAAGGCAGAGCAAGATGGCCAAACAGGGCTGTCGCAACACAGGAGGTCTTCGACAATGAAGAAAAAGCCTGGTCCAAAGTCCTCTTCCGATAAGGCCGGCGAGGTCCGCAAGGCTAGCGCCGCAAAACCTTCTCATGGCGATCAAGAATACCATCTTCGAACTCGTCCCGGAGAAATCGCGAGGTACGTAGTTGAAGTTGGCGACCCGGGCAGGGCGGAAATGATCGCCAATACTCTTTTCGACAAAACGTCTGAACCCCGTTACTTCGGGGACCACAGGGGACTGAAGTGTTATACCGGCTTCTCTACTATCGGAGGAGGTCTTGGGGTTATGCCCATCTCGGTTGTAACAACTCATATGGGAGGTCCAAACACGGGGATTGTTACTCCCGAGGCCGTCAGGTGTGGCGCTCGTATCATCATTCGAGTCGGTTCATGCGGAGGACTTTGGCCACAAGTTGAAGTCGGAGATTCTGCAATTTGCACCGGAGCAGTGCGTCTTGACGGAGCAAGCTCGGATTGGGCACCCATTGAGTATCCGGCCATCGCCGATTATCGCGTTGTTTCTGCCCTAGTCAATGCAGCAGAAGCTCTCAAACTTCCCTACCATGTTGGCATCGGAGCAACAACCGGATGTTTCAACGAAGGTCAAGCAAGACCAGAATTTTTCACAGATGAAAAAGGGTACATCCCACCGAGACTTCAGCAGCGACACGATGAACTTCTGAAGCGTGGAGTCCTTTTCTATTCGATGGAAGAGGCGTCACTTTTCACCTGGTGCTCTGGCCACGGAGGGTTCCTTGCCGGCGCAGTTGACGCGATCTTCTGTAACCGGACAAAGCCCGATAGCAAATTCGAGGCAAAGGGTGAAGAAAACGCCGCCCGCATCGCGATTCGCGCTCTTCAGATCCTTTTCACTTACTTCGGCGTCGATGGTGACCCCTTCTCTCACCACAGACCAGCCTTCCCGTCGTTTGAAAAGTGGAAATAAGTCATGGCTTGTGTGGTAGAAAAAACTTACAAAATCATCAAAAATGGTAGGACGGTCATAAGCAAAATACCGGGAAAATACGCAGGCTGGAAAAGAGGAAAAATTTTCGGCCGCTTAGACTGCAAATCTGGTATGAAAATGAAGACAGAGAATCGTGTGTTTTTCCTCACCTGGGAAGATGCCATCTTTGCAGGGTATCGTCCATGTAAAAAATGTAAACCCGTTCCTTGATGTTATTAACTTTGTTGTATTTCGCCCCGCCCCCTACGCTTCCGCCAACTGGCAGACGGCGGACGGGGGCTTTTCGTTTTGCAAAAGAAAAGCCCCGCTTAGGTTCTCTCTCGAAAACCTAAGCGGGGCAAAACATCTCAAAGACTACTTCAAATTAGGCACGCGCCCGCATCTCGGCAAACACGTTCGAAGCTTCCTCCTTGGCAGCACTACGAACAATGTAAACTGTCAGCAAAATTCCACCAGCAAGGGCAAGAACAACCAGGGCGACGACCATCATCAAAGCCTTTGCTTTGTCCTTATCTCCACCGCCACCACTGGAAAAAAGTTCTCCCAAGTTACTGAGGACTTTCGGCAGAGTCTTCACTGCTTCATAAGTGTTGTGAATCTGGGCAAAAGTATTCCATCCAGCGACCGCCATACTTGGGAAATCCTTCCTCCTCCATGCTTCGGTCAGTGAATGAATCCAGACACCAAGGCCTGAACCAAGAATAGGAATGATCACAATGGTATAACCAAGCTCCATTACTCCACGCACGTACTGAATTTCAAGCCAGCCGCCAGAACCGGCGATCATCGCAAGAACCACAGTAAAACACCAAGTAAAGCCGGAAGCTGCCATGACAGCGCCACACCACGTGACAAAGCGCGGCCACCCACCATAGTACTTGCTGGCAGCCCAAGACTTTCCAACAACATGAGCATTCCACCAGCTAATACCAAAGTTCAAGAGCAAAAGAAAAAGGATTGTGGGCTACATCATGCTTTTGTCTCCTCCCTGCCTTCCCCCGGACTTGTGTCCGAAGGTTTTGGCCCCCGCAACCTGCGGGAGCATTCCTGGCCCGCTCTCTCCAACTCTTTCATTCTGTAAAACTTAGCAACAAGGTTAACGGCCGCCCAGACATGGCAAGACCCATACCAAACATGTTTTCTGTGTCCATGGTGAAAAAGGAGGCAATCGTCGGTAAACTCTCTTGCATGAGGAAACCCCCCAAGACAGAGGAGGCCCCAGAAAACACCCTTCATTCGCCGAGTGTAGAAGGTAGGACGTTCACCAGCCGTTGCAGCACGTTTTGCCTCGTCGTTTATACCGGTATGCTTCTTGCCAAACAACATTTTGTGCCAGACATTGGCGACAATAATGACTATTGGATCGTAAACAAGATTTCCGTGTTCAAGACTATGGTCGTCTTGGACCCAGACACCGACGCCACCCTTGGGACAATCAAGATTAAACAAAAGAAGCTCTCGAATTTTTTGGATATCGTCGTCACTTAATTTTCCGGCACGACGCAAAATGAACGAGCACAAAAGAGTCTCTTCCCAATCAGGTGGGTAGAAGACGTTAAAACCCCATAGCGGTGCAGAGTTTTTGTCGTCTCTCCTAAGCACAGACAAAAGATACCTGTGACAATCTCCGATGATAGCATCAATAATGCAGCCGGAAGAATACGCCCCAGGAATTTCTGGCAACTTCTCACGCAAGTGGGTAAGCAAAAGACAAATCAAAATTGTCGGGGTCAGAGTAGATACTTCTTTTCTGATACCATCTTTTTTATTGACAAGCATGGTTGGGAAAGAACCGTCGCGGTTCTGGCTAAGTTTTAGCCATCGAAGAACATTTTCCACGTCTCCTCCTTCCTTTTTGCGTTTGGATCTTGAGATTATTTTTCAACGTCCAGACAAAATAGGTAGAAGTATTTATACATGAACAACCACCGAAAATCAACTAGGCAAAACCCAACTAGAAAATTGGTAGAGCAAACAGCCAAAACTATTTTATATCCTTTTCTATATCTTGAAGAGCGATGCTATACTTTTTGTTTTTGAAAAATCTGGAAACAATTCCATTTATAATCCAGGTCATCAAAAGAAGCAGCGAGAAATAGACTAAACCAATAGAGGTGAACGACGGCAGGGTGTCTTTACCAAGGTATCCTAAAATTCCAGCGACGACACCAATAGTTGTAATAAGCTGCAAAGATGAAATTGTATTTTTTGTGCTCTTGGCTTGAAGATCAGAGAAAATTTCGATAGCAGAAGTAAGATAATTTTTGGTCATCCCCCAAAGATGTTTTATATATTCATGCGTGTCCAAAAGCGTTTCAAATTTAAATTGGAAAAGTGGTTGCAGATAGTCGTCGATTTTATCAACATTTGTAATTTTCTGTCTGGTCTTCACGTAGGCCGGCATTTGATCAATTCTTGCTCCAATCAAGTTAATTGTTTTTTGATACAGAGACAATTCGTTTCGAAGTGCATCTACTTCACTCCCCTTTATCGCACCGCGTTCTTTGATAGCTCTAATTTTTTCCCACAAAATTCTATGAATAGCCAAGTACCTGTGAAGCTGCGACTTAAACTCTCTAAAAAATATCTGCGACTCGATAATTTCTCTTGTAAGATTTTCGTCTTTAAGATTGTTTATTATTATTATTCCCGGGCTGCGAATTACTTCCACATTTTTTGTGGCCAGTGTAGAGTACACATCTTCTGAAAAATCTTTAAACACTTTATCCGTTTCTTCCTTTGTTGCGTCAGTAACAGTAACTATGTACGGCAAAATAGTTTTGATGTTGGCCAACTCTTTTGGAACAGGCGCGCCTTTACTAAAAATAAAAGAGAGCGCTTTAGAAAGCTTGTTGTCGTAATAGTCTTTTATTTCTTCAAAATCACTTTTCAGTACGTCAAAACTTTTTTCTAAAATAATCAGACCATCTTCATAAATTCGGTAATCTATTTTCTTGTCTGTTTTTACAACGATGTACTCCAACGGACCACTCTCTCTAGTAACTTCTACTATCGATAAAGAGTTTTTGAAATTTTCCAACTGGTCTTTTGGAAAATCTAAGTTGGATTTTCCGTGTTTCAAAAAATCCCAAATTTCTGTCAGATGTAGAGTGGTTCTTTGAAACCATCCTCCTATATAAATTTTATGTATGGTCATAAGTTAACTGATTTAATAATGACACGACTTAAATTTTATATAAAGCTACCTCCTCCCCTCCCTACTACAAACCAGAAGTCGCCGAACGCTTCGCGTCCGGCTCCTCTGTTTTGTGCGGGATGGGAGAATCGAACATTACATGTTCAGTACCCGTTTTGGATATTTTGTTTCGCAAACTCACAAAATATCTCAAAACAGCTTCGCTCCTCCCCTCCCTACTACAAACCAGAAGTCGCCGAACGCTTCGCGTCCGGCTCCTCTGTTTTGTGCGGGATGGGAGAATCGAACTCCCGACCTCAGTTTGGAAAACTGACGTTTTACCATTAAACTAATCCCGCCTAGGATTATCTTAACCTAGCAAAATTCACCTGCGTTGTGAAGGCCTACAGCTCTTTGTCCTCATCACAGATGAGACATCCTGTACCATTACACGCATCACATTTCATTTCATCACCACAACATTTTGTTGGGTATTCTGATTCATTTTCGCAATTATTACACCTGTACATTTTTAGAAAAAATTAAAGGCTTATTCAGCTACCCCATTTGTATAACGCAAACCTAAAAGTAGGTCAACGGAAGTTGTGCACAGTTACAGTGCAAATGTACGCCATACAACAGTATAACCAAAAATCAAACTTGCCAGACACACAAACGAAAGGGAGCTACTGCTTTCTCCACTTATGAGAAATCTCTACTCTGCTCCTTTCTTTGCTTAGTTTCTCAAGAAGGGCTTCATACTCAGGACCTCGATACTCCTGTTTCACAATTATTGCTTCGAGCTCTGCCTTGGCTTTTTGTGCCTGTTCCAGATCTATCTCGCTAACATGCTCGGCACTATCCGCTAAGACTATCAGCTCATTATCTGCCAACTCTAAGAACCCTCCAGATATCAACATCGGTGAAACATTACCATCAGCCGTTCTGGCGACCAGTTCACCACTCGCTAAAGACGAAACATAAGCCTCGTGATCCTTGAGAATTGTTATCTGTCCATGGACTGTTGGCAATGTCACCGATACAACTTCGCCGCTAAAAACATCGCCTTCCGGTTTCACAATCTTCAATCTAAATTGTTTTTCTGCAACTTGCATGACGTGTTAAACAACTTCCGAAATATCGCCTTTCATATAAAACGACTGCTCAGATTTAGAGTCGTGTTTGCCCTCCAAAATTTCAGCAAAGGCTTTAATGGTGTCTTGCAGCTTTACATACTTACCTTGTCTGCCCGTAAATGTTTCCGCCACAGAAAAAGGTTGTGATAAAAACTTTTGTATTTTTCTCGCACGCGAAACTGTCTGTTTATCTTCCTCTGTTAATTCTTCTATACCCAGAATTGCGATTATGTCTTGCAAATCTTTATATCTCTGCAGAACAAACTGGATACCTCGAGCCACATCATAATGTTCCTTGCCAACAATCTGCGGATCAAGAGCCGTCGACGTTGAGTCGAGAGGATCAACCGCTGGATAAATTCCCTGTTCAGAAAGAGATCTGTTTAGCACCACGGTTGAGTCCAAGTGCGAGAAAGTTGTCGCTGGAGCAGGGTCAGTAAGGTCATCTGCTGGAACATACACGGCCTGCACCGAAGTTATCGAACCATTTTTGGTAGAGGTAATTCTCTCTTGAAGTCTGCCCATCTCTTCGGCCAAGGTTGGTTGATAACCCACGGCCGACGGAATTCTTCCGAGCAAAGCGGACACTTCCGAACCAGCTTGCGTGAATCTAAAAATGTTATCGACGAAAAGCAAAACGTCTTTGTGCTCAATGTCACGAAAATATTCGGCAACCGTGACAGCAGAAAGGGCGACTCTAGCACGAGCACCTGGTGGCTCATTCATCTGTCCGAAAATCATGGACACTTTGTCCAACACGCCGGCATTTTTCATTTCATGGTACAAATCGTTTCCCTCTCTTGTTCTCTCTCCAACCCCAGCAAAAACTGAGTATCCTCCATGTGCAGATGCGACGTTGTTTATCAACTCTTGGATGACAACCGTTTTACCAACTCCGGCTCCGCCGAAAAGTCCGACCTTCCCTCCTTTAATAAACGGGCACAAAAGGTCGATAACTTTTATTCCTGTTTCAAAAAGTTCTACCTTTGTAGATTGGTCAGTAAATTTCGGAGGCAACTGATGAATAGGCAATCGCAAGCCCGTCTTAATATTTTCCTTTCCATCCACAGCTTCTCCTAAAAGATTAAAAACTCTGCCCAAAGTTTCCTTCCCAACAGGCATCGATATAGGAGCCCCAGTGGCCTCTACCTCTGTTCCTCTTTTAACTCCGTCTGTTGTCGTCATGGCAATTGTGCGAACCAATCCGTTTCCCAAATGGCTGGCAACCTCAAGCACAATTTCTTTACCTGTCGGTCCAACAAATTTTATGGCTTCATAAAGACTAGGGACATATCCATCGCCAAAGGCGACGTCGACGACTGGTCCCATTATTTGTTTTATTTCTCCTTTCATATTTTTATTTTTTGTTTAACCTTCAAGTGCCATACGGCCCGCCGATATTTCAGCCAGCTCTTTCGTTATAGAGGCTTGCCTCGTTTTGTTAAAAACCAAAAGTAAACCCTCGTGCATCTCCAGTGCGACATCTGTAGCGTTCTTCATAGCAAACATCCTTGCACTGTGTTCAGCGGCGTTACTCTCCAAAATAGTCTGAAACAAAAGTGTCTCTGCCAAGTTCGGAATTAACCTTTCTAAAATTTCTTTTGGAGATGGTTCAAAGAGAAAATCTATGGCAGACGCTGGCGATGTCAAATCTTTTTCCTGTGCACTACCAACTGCATTCTCAATCAGGTGAGATGTCGTGTCGTCAAAGTTAAAAGGAAAGACAAGACGCAAAACGGGAGTTTGTCTAAGTGCTGACTTAAAATCTGTATATGCCACAAAAACTTTGCCAAAAACCCCGGCCTTAACCTGAGAATAAATATAGTCGGAAACATTTTTTACAGAGGCTACTTGCTTTGCGCTGTCGTCTTTTTCGTATACCTGATCAACTGGAATATCCTTAGCCCTTAAAAGTTCTGCTCCTTTTTTCCCGATACAGATTATCCGGTGAACCGACTGCTTTTTTATAAAAGCCATTGCGGCACGGACAACATTAACGTTAAACGCTCCACATAAACCTCGGTTCGAAGTGACAACGATCAAAACGGTTTCCTTTCCAGATTTTGGCTTGGCTAAGAAATTGAAAAGAGGATCCCCTTCATTTAAAGCAACCCCCCCAGCAAGACGCCTAGCCAACTTCCACGCGGTATTGGAATATGATTTTGTTTTCAAAGCTAAACCAACAGATCTTCTCATTTTAGATCCGGCAACAAGCTCAACCGCCTTAGTTATCTTGGCGCTATTTTTTAGCGATTTGAGCTGCTTTTTTATTTCTAATATATTACCGGCCATTTTGTCTTTTTATTTTTTAGAAGACCCCGCCATTACAAACCACTCTTGTGGAACAGATTTTTTATATTCAGCTATAGACGCCCGCAAACTTTCCTCCCACTTCTCGTCAAAAACGCCTTCCTTTACTATTTTATCGAGAAGACCAAAGTTACTCGACTCGACAAAATTTACAAAGCCCTCAGCAAACTCTCTAGAGTTAACCGTATTTATGTCGGTCAGCAACCCCTGTGTCGCAGCATAAAAAACAACTACTTGTTTCTCGACTGGCATAGGAACATACCTACCTTGCTTCAAAACCTCGATAAGTCGAAAACCTATCTCGAGTTGGCTTTTTGTTTGCGCGTCTAGATCTGAACCAAATTGCGCAAACGCTTCAAGCTCACGGAACTGAGCAAGATCAAGCCTCAACTTTCCGGCAACTTTTTTCATCGCCTTTATTTGGGCCGCGCCACCCACTCTAGAAACCGACAACCCGATGTTAACTGCTGGTCTAATACCTTTGTTGAAAAGGTCGGCCTCCAAATATATCTGTCCATCGGTAATAGAAATGACGTTAGTTGGAATATAAGCAGAGACATCGCCTCCCTGTGTTTCAATAATTGGCAAAGCCGTAAGAGATCCACCTCCAAAATCTTTGTTAAGTTTAGCCGCTCTCTCCAAAAGACGTGAGTGCAAATAAAAAATATCTCCAGGATAAGCCTCGCGGCCTGGTGGCCTTCTTAAAAGAAGAGATATTTGTCTATAGGCAACGGCATGCTTTGAAAGATCGTCGTAAACAATCAACGCGTCTTTCCCCTTATCCATGAAATATTCACCCATTGCGCAACCAGAGTACGGAGCAAGGAAACCCATTGCCGCATTTTCGGAAGTGCCCGCAACAACGATGATTGTGTAATCCATGGCACCAGCTTCTTTCAATTTGGCTACCAGCTGAGCAATTTTACTATCCTTCTGTCGAATGGCAACATAAATACAAACAACATCCTTCGCCTTTTGATTGAAAATGGTATCAACAGCAATAGCTGTTTTGCCTGTTTGTCTATCTCCA
>JBAZWX010000003.1:0-9993 GCA_041660145.1 Minisyncoccota bacterium
GGCTGTCTGTCCCCAGGTACGCATTGTGCGTGCAGCAGGCCGTCGTGGCTCTGGTGCGTGCGTACCCGTCGTTGGACTCAGTCCGCTGATGGATGTCGCCGGCGTATCTCCATGTTGTCACGGGCACGTCGGTAGTTTCGCTCTGGGGTCATGATTGGTCTCCGTCCTTCCCGTGGAAAAGCAACCTCCTAGGTTTTGCCGATTACATCTAACTGCCGGATTTGTCCACCGTCTAGATCATCTAGACTGTTGGCGTCCTTCCGTACAGAGACATCGGTTTTACCTCAGGGGTTACTGTGTGATGGCGTGCGTGCCCGGGATGTGGTGTTTGTGGCTCGGTTTCCCGTTTCTTTTTTGCTTTTCGCTTCGTGAGCCTCTGCCACACCCCGGGTCTTCCGACCTTGGTTCCTTCGTCCTTCGTCCGTGAGTGAGGCGGGGTGCCCCGGGGAAAGCGTTCCGGATCATCGTGATCCTACGGACTCTTTCGCCGTAACTCCAAGCGTCCGGAGTTCGGTCTCCCCGGGGGCCCGCCGGCGTTGCTGTCGGCTACCTGATGGTGTTGTTCCGCGTGATGATGGCCGTTGCTCCGTTCGTCGTGGTTCCCGTCGCGTGCTTGTGAAGCAGGCGCAGGGCCGGGAAGCGGATTCGCTTCCGTTGCCGGGAGGGAATGTCCGCCCTCTTTTAGGGCGCCCCGTTGAGGTCGGACGACTCTTCGTCGCTGCCTCCCGGGCAATGATGGCGCGCGCTCAACTCGGCTTCCCGCCGCCTGAGCCCGCTGCATCGCTTCCCGCTTTCCCGGCCCTGCCACCTAGGAGAGTCTTCGTCAGCTTTTACGGGGGCCTCGTTGGGCTTTTCCCGCCTCCAGCACATCCCGTCCTTCTTCGGGCTTCTGCACTGGCTCCCTTGCTGCTTCCTCTCCTCTTCCTCTGATCTTGACCCGTTCCGCTCGTTCCGTTCCGACTCGTGCTTCCTTCGTCCGTGGGATGTAGGGCCAGCAGCGAGGGTCCGGTCTGACGACTCCCATGCGATGATGTTGTTCATCGCAATCGTCCGTCACCGGATCCCTCACTGCTTTCGTTCCTTAATGCAGGCCCCGTCGCTCCCCTTGGAGCCGCCCTCCTTTCGGAAGGACTTAGCATGAGAATGTGCCCAGGGCACGATTGTGGATCGGGAGCGCTGTGTGAGCACAGGGCGGTCTGCTTCGCCTCTCGGCCGTAGCAGTCCCCTTCATCGGGCGATCCCCGAATCTGCTCTTTCCGTCTCGATCCTCCTCGCACCCCAGGCACCCGTGTTCCCTTCAGCCGTCCGTCGTCCGTGGGATATCTGGCGAAACCATTTTCAGGTCTCGTCGCAGCTCCCGAGGTTGTTTGACCCCGGTTAGCCAGGTCGTTCGTTGGCGTAGCTCATCTACTCGGGCCTCCTTAGTAGCCCTCGTCTTGCACGGGCCCGTCGCGTCTGGGCGCGTGCGGTCCGGCGCATCCGTGGTCTCCCGGTCACCCAGGTGATCTTTCTTGCCAGTGTTGGTAATTGTCCAGATGTCTCACCTCCTTAGTGGACATGCCGTTCGCATCGTGAGCGTGGCGTAGGCCAACGTACCAGAGCTTGCCTTCTCGACAAACTCGCTGGCCCGCGCAGCCTCGGATGTAATCACCTTTTTAGACGATCACGTCCGAGACCACACAGGCCAAAACACAAGCCATCATTTTAATTAATTGGCATCAATATTTATTACACAAGATATGAAGTTTCCAAAGAACTATCTGTTTTCCTTGCCAGGTCGTAACCTTAGCAAAGGCTGGTAGTTTTCGCCGTGTCATGTCTTTCGTATCGGCTCGTCAGTGCGAATCTCATTCGCAGAACTACGGTGACCCATACGGTGGTCACCTTGGAGGATTGTCTTTGCCCGTAGACATAACCTCGCCGTGCACTTCTGTTTCTAGGATGTGCAATCCCGGACGTAAAGTCCTAACGTTTGAGCATAGCTTTCGTTAACCATCCTTTCATTCTTCATGGCAGTCCTTGTCGTCTTGTCCGCCATCGTCCATCGTCCGTCCGTGTCCATCCGCCGGTCGACTCGATCACGGAGCGTGGGTATTGATAGGCGCGATGCCTTCAACGGCTAGAACGCGATGTTCTTGCCTTTTCCTCACGCTCCGTGACTTCGTCTTCCTTCACCGTCCGCGTGCCGCCGTACCGTCAGCTCAGCTCTTGACGACCTTCGTCAGGTCGAGCCAGAGGCTGTTCTGCAGACCCGGTTCGCGCTTCCCGGTGTTGACCAGCTCGAGGTTCGTCAGGGCATCGGCGTCGAGGGAGGTCAGGCCCACCGCCCAGCTCTTGTAGAAGCCGGCGATGTTCCGAGCCCGCCCGCGCAGGTTGCCCTTCGCGAACTCCATCTGGATGCCCTGGGGGACCACGGCGCCCTGCGGAGGCCGGTAAGCCTTGTCCGCCGCGACATCGTCGACCAGTCCGATCCGGAGCAGGGTGTTGAAGCCCTCGCTGTTCCGGTTCGGGGCCACCTCGTGCGCGACGTCCATGGTCAGGGCCTCGATGGCCTTGCCGACCGCCGTCTCGTCGTCGCCGTACACGAGGACCCGCAGCAGCGCCATCGACTTCTGGTCGTGGCACAGCTCGATGCGGGTTCCCATGTCGTCGATGCGGATGCTGGCGTGGCCGGGCATCTCGACGCGGTGGGTCCGGAGCTCCTCGCTGCGATAGGCCTGGAAGACGAGCTTCCGAGCCACCGAGCGGGAGGTGCCCGAACCGATCGCGGCCTGGGCGACCTGGACCGTGATGCTGACGCGCACGAGCTCCGAGCTGCCGTCGTACTCCTCGACCGCGACGTTGTGCACGCCGTTGGCGAGGAACGAGTTGGAGCCGAAGCGCGGGCCGCCGTCCTTGGTGGTCTTCCGAGCCGGGTTGGCCCTGAACTCGAGCACGAACTGCCCGCTCTTCAGGCCGACCGGGAAGCGGAAGTCCTTCGACAGACCGAACGGTCGCTCGGCGGGCGTCTTGCTGACGTCGGCCCCGAGCTTCTCGATCGGCCTCTCGGCGGGCTGCTGCTGGACCGGGGCGGAACCCTGGGAAACCGGGGAACCCTTGGTGGAACCAGTGGCGCGAGTACGCATAGCGTTACTCCTAACCTTTCGAGCAATCTCTGGAAAAGCGCGAACGCGCTAGTCAGGATTCTCATTCTGGCGTGAACTTTAATTTTCATTTCACAAGCAGAGCTTATGAAAAGTATTTAAAGTGCAGCGTTCAGGCCAGAATGAGAATCCCAACTAACATCGTGATGGATGTTTGTATTTCTGTGTGATTAACGTAACTATATTTTGATGAAAAGTGCTGTCCTTACTGTCTTTTGGGAGTATAGCACAACCGAACTTTTTTGTCAAGGCCCTTTCATAGGCCCTGATTATCTTTGGTTGATTCTACTTGCTAGACTATCCTTTGACAACTCTCCTGCTAGTATAGCACAGCGCCTATCAAAAGTCAAGAATGGTTACCACAAACAGCCCAATAAGGCCATATTTTTTTAGAAATATATAATTTCACTCTTTTGATAATTCTCGGACTACCTGTCCTCTCTCCACCCCATAATTACCAAATAATCCTCAGAGCTTTTTAGGAGACTCTCGCGATTGGCCACTTGCAAAATAAACAGGAGTGTATTTTCATCTCCTTCACCCCCAAATAAGCGGGAGGACTTGATATTTTAGAGACTTCGCAGGCGCGAAGGCGCCGAGACTTGAGCGACGTCGATTCACGACGTACGCGTGCTCGAAAATATCAAGTCCTCCCGCTTATCCCTTACACCTCCATCACAAACCTCTCCGTCGCCACCTCCATATCGATCTCCCCTCTTCTGGCTAAGTGAAAAATGTTTAAGAGTTTCCAATACATCCCTTTCAGCTCATCGGCCTTAAAATTTTTTGAAAAACTTCTAGACTTATCTAAAACGAAAGGAGAAAATTTTAACTTTTTTGTTGCAGCAGAAGAAAGATCGGCATTGGTCACAAAGAGAATCATTTTTATCTGCCAAATTATTTTCCAAAGGGCCTCTTCTCCTTCTATCCCAGCTGCTAACATTTTTTGATAAGCAACCCAAAGTTTTTTTCTGTCTCGCGCACCAAACGCATCTGATATAGAAAACATATTAAACAATTCACCCCCTTTGCGCGCAACAAAAGATTCATTAAACTTTTCCACCTTCGCTCCGGCATTTTTGAAATTAACCATCGCAGCATCATCTAAATCTCCTTCGCGAAAGATAAAAACGTTTGGGGAATTAGCAAGGTCCATTATTTTGCTAGAAAGAAATCTCGCGTGATCCTTTTTTTCAAGAAGACCGTTACATGAAATTATATTCGCTTGACAGAACATGCCTTTACCATGTGCTATTTGAAGAAACTCGTCTGCGTCAAAATTACCGGAATTGAAATTTACAGCGACTGCCCCAGGTAGACTTTTTTTAGTGGCCTCAATCAGCGCCAGATACCTCTTCAAACTTGACTCACCGTCTTTACCATACAGTAAATAAATCATAGGGTGATTATACCAAAAAATACGACTTTACCACTCTACTAGTCATGGTAAAATTCAGTACATATATGACGAGCGAATTACCAGAAAAAAGGTTCGGGCGAGTAGATAGCATCGCCACTGCATTAGTTTCGAAAGGAACACAAAGAGACATGTACGACAGGCTGTCTCTGGAACAAGACCGACCACAGATGAGAGATTTTCTCGATGTTTATTCCGCGCAGGAAATTGCAACCGACACGAAGCGAGTCGAACAGCTGGAAAGAAAATTCGGCGAAGATATAGAAAGAATGTCTGCACACTCGGCAGAGCTAAGCGCCGAGGCTAGAGAACAAGCCGAAGTAGCTGAAACACTCTTAGCAAAATTGGCAGAACTAAACAATTGGCTTGGTGATCAAGTTTTTGTTCATCAAACTTCCAAGTTCGACGACTTGGAGAGAAAAACAGATATGGTAGTCGAGTTTGACCCCGAGGATGTCGGCAAACAACTTGGAATATCCCTTGACCTAACATTTGGAACGCAAAAAGCCAGCAACAAGCTTGGGTCAATCAGCGACACACTAAATAGCGACATCTCAAAAGAGAGGCTCGGTAAGTCGTCTGTAAAATATTTTAATCCGGAGTTTAAAGGAAACAAAAAAGGACAACTCGAAGTTGTTCCCGTGGTTATCGGAATTGATTTTGACAGGGCAAATGATCTGATAGAAAAGTATACCAGCGAAAAACGTCTGGCCGCGCGGGTTAAAGAAAATCCAAAAGATGGGACGGCTGCCAAATTGTTGTCTGAAACCAGAAAAGAGATCGAGGCAAGTCCCATAAGAAAAATTATCCTCCGTGAAATAATTGCTCAGCTGGATATGTTTATAAGAACGGGAAGCCGCCTCCACTTCCCCGGTGATAAAATAGAGTCAATGAAAAAAATGAGAGAGATGCTTTTTGCACACCTAGAGAGTCTAGGAGAAAATCCGGCCGAAGATGATGAGATACAAAACGATACGGTTTTCAACCATATAATGTTTGCGGTTAGCCAAAAGAGATAAGCTGTAAAAATACATTTTCTCTATAAAAGTAGACCGCCCCGCGCCAGAAAGACGCGGGGTTACTGCAAAAACGGGAAAAGGAGAAGTCAGTTGACGGAAAACTCGCCCTCGGGACTGTCGTCGGAGGTCGGAGTGATTTGCCCTTCGAAGTGGGCATCGAGCCGCATGTAGCTGGAACGCTCGAGAATCTCGTTTGCCTGCCAAGCGACGCCCTTCTTGAACGACTCAAGGAGCACAGCCTCCAGAAGCGACGGGCGCCCCTGTGCCATGGCCTTGATCATTCCCTCGATGGCCGCAGCGTCTTCGGGATGCTCGCGCAGGGCCTCAGGTTCGATGTCGAGGACCTCAACGTTCCGAAAGCCGCCACTGTTGTCGACAGTGCGAGCGGCTTCTTCGCGTGAAGCGGCCTTGGCAACAGCCAGACGAACCTCCCTCGTCTGCTCGTTACGCTGGAAATACACGAAAATCTTCTTCTCTCCGTACGCCATGATGCTTTCCTCTCTTTCCTTGGTTGACGGGGTACCGGTTCTTTGTCTATAGATACTCTACACAAAATACAGAAAATGTCAAGAGGCTGCAACCTAACGGGGTTACATCCAAACTTAACAGCCTCTACTTGGAAGCTCGGCTTCCAAGTAGAAAGTACTATATGGTATATCTGTGATATCTCACACATCGGGACGACCGTCCTTGAATGTGGGACGTCCTTATAAGATAGAAGGTGAAACCTTCTATCTTATGTCACGTCGGGATTGAGCTCTTACAGAGTTTAATTTAACAGCTGTCTCCTTGCATCCTCTATTTTTTTGAGAACTTCAAAACGATTCTCTGTATCATTTATCTTTGCCAACACCTCACCCATATCTAGCCCATACTTGCTTTTGAAAGATTCGGCCTGCCTTTTGGTAGGGCGACCTTCGCCATACTCGACTGATCGGGCATTTTTGTATGCCTCCAACCGTCTGTCTAAATCTTTAAACTTAAGTATCTCGTTAATATCTTCTTTGTATAATTTTGAGAACTCCTCTGCATCCCCCTTTTGCGGGTCACCTCCTCCATATTTTTGGCTTGTAGCCACCTTAACTAAAGCGGCCAACCTGCCCAAATTTTTGCTAAACTTTTCTGGAACACCAAAACCATAAATGACAAGATCTCTTTCGTCCCTTTCCATTGGCCCCAGCCTGGCAGCGGGACATTCAGAACTGTTTTCATTTAGATACTGTTCAAAACTCATGTCACTATTTTATATTACCCCTTGAAATTATTTAAGCTCCCCCCAATTGTTTCCGACAGAATAATGAACAGTGAGAGGAACCGGACACTCTGGGGCTATAGACTCCATTCCCTCTTTTATTATCTCAACCGCTTTGTCCAAATTTTTATCGTCTTTTATCTCATACAGAAGTTCGTCGTGAACCTGGACTAAAAGGTGTGTATTTTTATCCAGGCCGACGTCACGAAGAGCACCGTCCACTTTTTTCATTGCCTTTTTTATGAGATCAGCTGTTGCCGTCCCTTGAAGAGGGGCGTTCATTGCCATTCTTTCTGCCGTGGCTCTTAAATACGGCAAATACGATTTTATATCGGGAAGATATCTGCGGCGACCATAAAAAGTTGTCGTATAACCAAGCTTCCTGACCTGCTCTTTAACGCCGTCAAAAAACTCTTTCACTTTCGGAAACTTTTTGAAATAGTTTTCGTGAAATTCTTGCGCCTCTTTCATTGTCGAGCCTAAATTTTTCTTAAGAGCATTTACTCCCATGCCATAAATTATTCCAAAGTTTATTACCTTGGCCTTGCGACGCATGTCTTTTGTTACGTCTTTTTCGTCAACTCCAAAAACACGGGAAGCGACCGCCGAGTGAACGTCTAACCCCTTTTTAAATATGTCGATAAGATCTGGGTCACTGGAGAGCCATGCCAAAACTCTCATTTCTATTTGGGAATAATCCAGCGAAACAAGTTTGTATCCGGGAGCCGCGACAAAAGCCCTTCTAACTTCAAGGCCTATCCCCTCGCGAGCAGGAATATTCTGCAAATTAGGACTGTCAGATGACATACGCCCCGTTGTCGTACCTGTTTGATTCAAGTGGGCATGAAGACGACCGGCGCCATCTAACATAAGGGGAATGTTATCGATGTATGTTGTCAGAAGCTTTTGAAGTTCACGATACGATAAAATTTCGGAAATTATCGGGTGTGCCTCTTTTATTTTCTCGAGCTCCGATTCGCGAGTAGAGACAACACCACCAGGAGTCTTTTTGAGCCCTTTGGTTGGAATAGCGAGTTTCGAAAAAAGAATTTCCGAAAGCTGTTTAGTAGAATTTATGTTAAATTCCTGACCAGCAATTTTATAAATGTTTTCCTCCAAAGTTTTTGTTTCTTTGTGAAATTTAACAGATAACTTTTTTAGATACTCACCATCAACCAAGATTCCCCTATCCTCGGCCGCCTTTATAATTGGAATAAGGGGTAGCTCTATATCGTAATAAATTTTTTCAAGTCCCCTCCTTTTTATTTCTTCTGGAATTTTTATTTTGGATTTTTCAAAATCACGCACTCCGGAAAACTTATAAACGTCTTCCAGGGTTGGTGACGTATTATTTGAATCCAAAAGCCATAGGCCCACAACAATTTCTCTTAATTCCTTCTCTCCTATTCCTTCTGTGTCGGCAAACATGCTGGCAGACGAAGTAACCACAGCTGGCACAGGCACCTCCTCCCCAGCAACAGGCTTGCCAGCTACATATGAAATCATTCTGTCTTTCAGAGATTTAAATTCTAGTCGAGTAAAATAATCAGACGCCTTTTTTATATCGACAGACTCTCGCCATGTTTTAGACGGCAAGGAAAAATCTATAGGAACGTCACATTTTATTGTAGCCAAGGTTTTAGAGAACATTGCCTCTTCTTTGTTATCGGCCAGCAACTTTACCATTCTCTCTTTTACACCAACATCCAAAAGTTTTTTGCCGTCGTGTTTTTTGATCTCATCGTAAATGGCCTCGATTGTTTTGAAGTTTTGAATAAGAGTCTCGGCCGTTTTTTCTCCTACTCCTTTTACTCCGATAATGTTGTCCGACGGGTCACCTCGCAATCCTTTGTAGTCGGCCATATATTTCGGCCCAAATCCAAACCTTTCAACAACAGCGGCCTCATTGTAAATAACGGTATCTTTTATACCTTTCCTCAACGTATAAACAACAACTTTATCGTCATTAACAAGTTGGAGGGCGTCCAAATCGCCCGTGGCTATTATTGTTTGAACCTCCTTTTCTTTGGATAGCTTACTTGAAATAGTTCCCAAAAGGTCATCGGCCTCAAAACCTGGTTTTTCGTAATACGGGATGTTTAGTGCGTTAAAAAGTTCGCGCGATTTCACAAGTTGGTCAACAAGTTCCTCGTCTGCTTTCGGACGACCAGCCTTGTACTCTTCGTACATCTGCTTTCGAAACGTCGGCCCAGGCAAATCGTAGCATGCGATTACATAGTCTGGTTTTATCTCCCCTGCTATTTTCAAAAGCATGGAAGTCAGCCCAAACAAAGCTCCAGTCGGTTCCCCTTTACTCGTTGCAAAACCTGGCAAGGCATGGAAAGCTCTGTGTAATATGGCGTGAACATCTAGAAGAACAACCTTTGTTTTGTAACTATTTTTCATCTTTGAATTCAATTTTTCTGGTATCCTCATCTACAAATTCCAAATAAATTTTTTTGCAATCTTTTGGTAAAACTTCCACAACCCGCTCGGGCCATTCAAGGACTATCAAATTTTTTTGGTCGGACAAAACATCGTTCCAACCGATTTTTAAAAGTTCGGCACCAGAGTTAAGACGGTAGGCATCGATGTGAATTAAATTTTTAAAAAAACATTTTTTGCCAATTTTGTATATTTTTTCTATGACAAATGTTGGGCTTATTATGTTGCCAGGAATTTCAAGTGCAACGGCCAAGCCTTGGGTAAAAGAAGTTTTGCCGGCACCTAAATTACCGTAAAGACAGACGACTGTGGCCTGACCCTCTCTCCCGGCCAAATGCTCCAAGAAGTTTTTGGCCACTTCATGTGTTCCGGCCAAAGATTTTGTCACTGAAACCATAGAAATATATTAGCACAGTGTGTCTCTCGTTATAATTTAAAGAGCACGCATATTCGCCTGGTGGCGAATTGCTCAGCCTCGCGCCAGTCGCGCTCCGGAGTCTCTTTAAATTATAACGAGAGACACACTGAAAGACCGGGAGGAAAAAAGAAAACACCTGCCAGCAGACAGATCGCCCCTCCGCCAGCCGGCGGAGGGCTGCGGGAGTCTCCTCAAGTGGAGCGGCTCGACAAACTTGTGGCCCTTTTGGGAGGAGGAAGGAAAACAAAAAAGTACCAAAAATCATCTTATCTTGCACCAGGAACACCAAGTAAATAACT
>JBAZWX010000003.1:10003-22291 GCA_041660145.1 Minisyncoccota bacterium
TGTTGATAAAAACTACATAGGCGAGTGTTGGGAGGAAGGGAGAAGAGAAAAACCACAAATTATTGAAAGAAGAAAAGGAGGTATAAAAATGGAATACCCCCTTCCGGATGGTTGGGGGCGCCTTGCAGTGTCTTGTGACTGCGAGGTCTTTCTTGTCGGCAATGCCGACGACGACTACTTGGTGGCCTTGGCGGTGGCGGTGGGCGCGGCCTTCTTCTTGCCCTTGCCGGTGCTCTTGCTGCTGGCACTGCGGTGCTTGCCCACGCCGGCGGCGACGTACTTCTGGCCGCGATCGACGTGCTCGATCGCGAGCACGGCACCCTTGCCCTCGAGCTGGCGCTGGATGTGCGCCTTCTCGTTGGGGCTCGTGTACGGGGACGCGGTGATGCCGCAGTAACCGGTCTTGTGCTCGCGACCCTTCTGACCGCACTTGCTGCACTTCTGCATGACCTGACACCTCCTAAGATGTCTCCTGTCTACCGTGAGCGGAACCGTGGAACCGAAGCGTGATGTGTTAGGACCCTCGTTCTGGTCTGAAAAACTATCTAAACCAGAACGAGAATCCCAACACAAGTCATTGCCATTACTTTATTCACCAAGTTGTATAAATGTCCTTGTTTAACTATCTACTCGCCAGTATAGCACAATGCATTTATTTTGTCAAGATAATTACCATTTTAGGCCATAATCTAAGGAAAAAAGAAGAAAATGTGGTTGATTTAAAGAGTGTAAAAATGTACTATAAATACAAATGTCACTGGCCGACGATAACAAACTCAAAGAGATAAGGAGACAAGAAGCGGAAGAGCTGGCAAAGATAATGTCTGAAAAATATAAGATCCCCTATGTTGATTTATCTGTTGTTTCTATAAACACCGACGCACTACGCTTAATTCCAGAAAAAGATGCTCGTGAAGCCGACGTCGCCGCTTTCCAACTTACCGGCACAAAGGTTCACCTCCTAACGATCTCGCCGGAGAAAGCAGAAACACGCTCGGCCATTGAGAGTCTTGTGAGTCGTCACTATGAACCTCAACTTTACTTAGGAACCATGACAAGCTTGGAGAGAGCTTGGGACAGATACAAAGAAATATCCTACTCAATGGAAACAAGAGCGGGGCTCATAGACGTTTCGGGGGAAAGGCTGGAAGAGTCGATGTCACATATAAATAGTCTGGCATCCCTGAAAAAATACGTAGAAGAGATTTCCGCTAGTAACAGTGGTCATGGTGTTTCAATGATTCTTGAACTCGTTCTTGCTGGAGCTATAAAGATGAAAGCATCGGACATCCACATGGAGCCGCAAGAAGAATCGGTCCGCCTCAGATATAGGCTCGACGGTGTTTTACAGGATATCGCCTACTTCGGACATCCAACATACAAACTGATAGCTTCGAGGATAAAGCTTATTTCTTCCCTTAAACTTAATATTCAAAAAAGTGCCCAAGACGGCCGCTTCACTATCGGACTAAAAGGAAAAGAGATGGAGGTAAGAACATCTGTTATTCCAGGAGCCTACGGCGAATCTATCGTCATGAGACTTTTGGACCCCGAATCTATAAATATAGAGTTGGAACAGATGGGGATAGATCCATACCTTCTCGGTATATTTAACAAGGAAATAAGCAAACCAAACGGCATGATACTTATTACCGGTCCAACAGGATCTGGTAAAACAACTACACTTTACGCTTTCCTCCGAAAAATAAGTAGCCCAGAGAATAAAACGATAACAATTGAAGACCCAATTGAGTACCACTTGAAAGGTGTATCCCAAACCCAGGTAAACGAAGAAAAAGGTTACACATTTTTGGAAGGTCTGCGTTCAGCCTTGCGACAAGATCCGGACATTATAATGGTTGGAGAAATCCGAGATAAGGAAACTGCTGACATTGCCATTCAGTCTGCACTCACAGGACACCTTGTGTTTTCAACCCTACACACAAACAACGCGGCCGGTGCTATCCCCCGCCTTATTGATCTTGGAGTTAACCCAAAAATTATTGGGTCAGCCCTAAATCTAACAATCGCGCAAAGACTCTCTCGCCGCTTGTGCCAATATTGTAAAAAAGAAGTCGAACCAAAACCAGAAGAGAAAAAAATTATAGACGAGGTTGTCGTCTCGGTTCAGAAAAAAAGAAAGGATATAGACTTAACCGGCAAAAGTATGGTCTGGATATCTGTGGGATGTGAAAAATGTCAGGGCTTAGGGTATAAAGGAAGAGTAGGTATCTTTGAGGCGATAGTAGTCGGAGAGGAGATCGGAAAACTGGTGGACCAAAGCTCGAACGAGGCCGATATTAAAAAAGCAGCCGAGTATCAAGGAATCCTAGATATGAAAGAAGACGGCATCGTTAAGGTACTAAACGGGATCACTTCCATAGACGAGCTGGGAAGAGTAGTTGATTTAAGTTAGAACGCTAAAGTTTCGCGCAACGTTCATTAAAAAGAAAGAGGGCTTAGGTCTCGAAGCAACGGCCTTTTAATAAAATACTAAAAGTTAAGCGTTTTAGGTGGGTGCGTCCGAGCATCACCTTCTGCGAGGATGGGCACTTAGGCGCCTCGCTTAAAACGCCAGATTCGTTTGCTTCGAGGCCTAAACCCTCGACTATTTGATAGCTTAGCATGAAACTTTATAAATGTCAAGATATATAGTATTCGGCGTTTTTGGAAAAAAATAAAATTGTAGATCATAATTAAAAAATGAAAGGGAAAAATAACGAAAAAACAGCTGAAAATAACGCTAAATTTCTTGATAGTGCTCTCCGACCAGACAAATGGGCGGAGTATATTGGGCAAGAAGCCATAAAGAAAAATCTAAGGGTAATGCTTTCGGCTGCAGAAAAAAGAGGCCAACCGCCGGAACACATTCTTTTTTACGGTCCACCGGGATTGGGAAAGACAACTTTGGCCCACTTGATAGCCAAAGAGGGAGGGTCCCAACTCAAAGTTACCTCCGGGCCAGCGATAGAAAAAGTTGGAGACCTTGCTTCTATACTTTCAAATCTTGAAAAAGGTGACATTCTTTTCATCGATGAGATTCACAGACTAAGCAAGATGGTCGAAGAGGTCCTCTACCCTGCCATGGAGTCAGGGACGCTGAATATAATCATCGGAAAGGGACCGGCCGCCAGAACAATACAGCTGGAACTTCCCCCATTCACAATAATTGCCGCGACAACAAGAGTTGCGCTGGTGTCATCTCCTCTGCGCTCAAGATTTTCTGGAGGAGTTTACCGCTTGGAGTTTTATAATCGTGCCGAAATAAGCTCCATCATAAAAAGATCGTCAAAGATACTTGAAATAGAACTGCCAGAAGAGGCTATAGACGAGATATCTATGAGAAGCCGCTTCACACCAAGGATCGCGAATCACCTTTTGAAAAGATGCCGCGACTTTGCCGAAGTAAACGAGCTTCCAATGAGCAAGGAGACAGTAAAAAAGGCGCTCGACATGCTGGAAATAGACGAGATCGGACTAAACACCCCTGACAGAAAAATGATAGAAGTCCTAATTGATAAATTTGGTGGCAGACCAGTCGGACTAAAAACTTTGGCTGCAGCAATTTCGGAAGAGGAGGCAACGATTGAAGAGGTTCATGAACCATATTTGATTCAAGTAGGTTTTTTAGAGAGGACACCGCGGGGAAGAATACCGACAAAAAAAGCATACAAGCATCTTGGCTTTGACTATCCAGAAGACAAACAACAAAAACTCTAAATAGTTTCGGCAAGGGATACGGCGGGAAAGACTTTGTAGTCGCCTTTAGCAGTCAGAAAACGAAAAGCCGCAGCAAAGCTGCGGTAATCAATCAATATGAGCGTAAAAACTTCGGTTAGACAAAAACTGCTTTACTCTATCCCAAGTCTCAGGGATGTCTCCATTTTTTACTCCAAACCGAACGAGGTTTCTTAAAAAACGAAGAACATCTTCTGGGTCAATGTGGCGATGGTGACCATCCCAATGGTCAATCCACATGTCGAGAAGCCTCGATCGTGGGTTAACATTCGCGTCTATTTCAAGGATCTTCCTGAAAATCTCTGCCTTGCCATGCTTCTGTCCCCAGCGAATAATCGCTCTTGAAAGAGCTTCCCTGGACTTTCTGGCAGATGGGCAGCAGAACAAAACAAGATCCACCTGAATTCTATTTGATAATCCCAAGTCGGATCTGTCGCGTCTTTTTTCCATGGGTTCACCTCCCGCGACTTAAAGATTTTAGATCTTTAAACTTTTTTATACAAGTGGAAGTGAACAAATCCGCCCAAGGCGCCTGCCTGCCTCAGGCAGGGGTTCTCTCCGCCGGTTGGCGGATTGACAACTGCCTCCGGCAGGTCAAAATGGAAAACCCGCAGACCACAAAGGTGGCTGCGGGCAAAATCTTTTCATAAACCGTATTTCTAAACTCTGGACAAAGCAGGAGGAGGAACGAGTCTCATCCGACTCAAAACCCCACTCCCCTCGGCAAAAATCTTGGCCGACTGCAAAATATACTTCTTTGTCTTGGCAAGACTGAGACGGTCAGCACGACGATCTCGGATATGGGTCTCGGCGTCGATACTAAAGTTTATTCCAATCTCTCTACTAAGGGCGGAAACAACTTCGAGCCGTTTGCCGGGACCAAGACCTCCAGCAAAACCGACATTCAAGTGAGGACACTCGTCGGAAAAGACATTGAAAAAGATCTTGGCTGCAACAAGGGGCAAACTGACGCCCTTGCCACCGCTTGCATCCACAAGGATATCCGTGACCCCGGGACAAAATTGTCTCATCGCCTGGGCCAACTCCCTCACGGCATATTTCATACATCTACGATCGGGCCTGACATTCAGAGAAAGATCTTTGCCGACATTTTCCATCGCCTTTGAAAGATTGAAAATAACTCGCCAGTGCGGAAAACGAGCTCTAATCACAGCTGTCCAAAAGCAAAAGTTCCTGTCGGGAAAACCGTCATTTATCTGAATCCCGTGGATATTTTTTCCAGCAGCATCGGCAATCCTTTTCAAAACTTCGTCTCGGTGACAAAAAGAGGACCTTCCATTAAATGCCAAATGGACAATGTTAAGAGCCCTGCGATGATTCGTAAAGATGTCGGCCAGTCTATCAAGTGGGGTAAACCTACTTTCGTGAGTAACAGGCAAACCAAGAATGTGATTGAAAGAGGTAGCCGTACCAACCATAATCTTCCTACCGGCAAGGCCAAGTCCAAGCTCGGCACACGCCTCGTCGTAACAGGAAAGAATTTCTCTGGACTGTTTTCCATTTTCAACACAAGAAACACCAATATAGGGAGAGTAAAGAGTGCCTGGATTCAGTCTTTCGTCTTGCATTTTCCGCCCTTTCTTGTCGATGATCTGTCCTTGTAGTTTTAACTAAAACTACAAGAATATTTTCTGTTAGTCAATAACCGCCGAAGCGGCTACCTTCGAAAATGCAAAATTTGCAAAAATGTCTTCGTGCGACTACGATAATAGGTATGTCAGGTCATAATAAATGGTCACAAATTAAACACAAGAAGGGAGCAGAGGATGCTAAAAAAAGTAAGGCATTTTCGGCCCTAGTTAAAATGATAACGATCGAGTCACGATCGTGCGGAGGAAACAAAAATTCCCCTGGATTAAAAACGGCCATAGAAAAAGCCAAGGCGTCCAACATGCCAGCCGATAACATAGAAAGAGCTATCAAAAAGGGCGTTGGATTAGGAGCAGGATCGATGGAGGAAGTTGTATGCGAAGCCTATGGTCCCGGAGGTGTAGGAATAATAATAGAAGCGACAACCGATAACAAAAACAGAACGGTTCCAGAAATAAGACACATCCTCGATAAAAACGGGGCAAACATGGGAGCACAAGGCTCCGTCGCCTGGGCCTTTCAAAAATCAAATGAAGGATGGACCCCAACGACAGTTATTCCCCTTTCGGAAGAAGATCGAAATAAACTCGAATCAATTTTGGAGGCCCTATCCGATTACGAAGAGATAGAAGAGGTTTACACAAACGCAGAACAAGTAGAACAAACGGCCTAACCATGGCAAACGTCAGAGTTTTAGGGATAGATCCTGGATATGGAAGATTGGGAGTGGCTATTGTCGAAAAAACAGACGGAAAAGAAAAACTCATTTTTTCTACTTGCATAGAGAGCTCATCGAAAGAGGCTTTCGTCGACCGTCTTTTGTATCTTGGACAAGAGATAGAAAAAATAATAAAAAAGTTTAAACCGGAAGTATTAGCTATAGAAAAACTTTTTTTCACAACTAACCAAAAAACCGCAATGAACGTTTCGGAAGTTAAAGGCATGATAACCTTCATATCAAGAAAAAACGGTTTAAAAATACTTGAGCTAACACCTCTCGAAATAAAAAACTCCATGGTCGGATATGGAAAAGCAGACAAAAATCAAATATCTTTCATGGTCAAAAAAATACTTAATCTCGAAAATAAAAAAGCCATTGACGATGAGTTTGACGCCATCGCCGTCGGCTTAACGGGGCTCGTTTTGTCGCGACACTTATTGTAAACACATTTAGAATGCAACCGCGCTGTCCAACAATTCACCCAAAAGTTGTGTAAGGACTTGCATAAATAAAAGCGTTTTGCTAAAAATAATTATCCAAAAAACGTACCATTTTTTGGATGTTTAAATAGGTAATTAATTAATCATGCCAATCGACGATATCAATGATGATCTCGACGACGAAGAAAACGGTGCCAAGAAAAAAAGGCAAGACGCTTTCTTTGGTTTTGCCGACAACGATGATGGCTTAGCAATAAATGCAGAAGACGATTTCGAAGAACTGTCTACAGACTAAAAAACATAAAAACAAAAGGCGTCTCCCGATCGGAAGGCGCTTTTTGTTTTTATATGTCCGAAATAACTAAACTACACATTAATCTTTAGAAATCTTTTCTTACCAACTTTAATTATTTGAGACGTCTCGATCTTGTAGAAAAGGTCGGTGACTTTTGTATCATCGCAGCTGACAGCACCCTCTTCTACCAACCTACGAAACTCGCTGCCGGAAGACACTATCCCATTTTCTAACAAAACAGATTTTAAATCTGTACCAGAAATAACTTTTACCTCTTTTACGTCAGCCGGCGTTTCTTTGTTTTTAAACGTATTTATAAAATTATTTTTAGCCTGGGCAGATTTTCTGGGGCCGTAATATATTTTTGTGATTTCATAAGCCAGAAGTATTTTTTCGTCACGGGGGTTACCGCCAGCAGACATTCTCTCCTTGGATTTTGATATCTCTTCGTCTGATAAAGATGTGCAGAGTTCAAAGCCCGGAAGTATAAGTTTGTCATCCCAACTCATTATTTTTCCAAACATATCGAAAGGCTCATCGGCAAGAGTAACCATGTTTCCCTCGGACTTGCCCATTTTAGCCCCGCTCGAATCAACAAGTAGTTTAGATGCCAAAACAAATTTATCTTTACCTGAAATCTCACGAGAAAGATTCCGCCCAGCCAACATATTAAATATTTGGTCGTTTCCACCAATTTCGCCGTCGACAGCTAGGGCAACACTGTCATACCCTTGCATAAGAGGATATAAAAATTCGTGCAGATATATAGGGCGGCTTTCCTTTATTCTCTTTTGGAACATGTCTCTTTCTAACATTTGTCCGACGGTCATTCTTGAGGCCAACTCTAACACATCTCCAAATTTCATTTTTCCCAACCATTTGGAGTTATAAACCAATCTCGCCGGATTCTCTCCCTTGAAATTCAAGAACTTAGAAGCTTGTTTTTTGTAAAGTTTGGCGTTATCTAACACCTGTTCTCGTGTCAATTGCTTTCTCGCCTCCCCTTTACCTGTGGGATCTCCTATCATTGCCGTAAAATCTCCGATGAGAAGAATTACTTCGTGCCCCATAGTCTGAAATTCGCTCAACTTTTTAAGATGAATCGCGTGTCCCAAATGAAGAGATGGTCCGGTCGGGTCTATTCCTAAATATAGTTTTATTTTTTTACCGCTTAAAAGGAGACTCTTCAAATATTCTCTCGATGGGTATACGGCTTCGACTCCTCTTTTTAATAAATTATCTATCTTTTCTTCCATATTGTTTAGATTATCACATGGAAGTCGTCTGGCCAAAAAACAAAAATTGTGTTACGGTTTAGGTGTGTATTATCGAATAAAAAGACAGCGCAAAAGCGCCAAGTTAGAGAATTTTTACACAATAGTTCTAATAACGGTATTCCTTTTAGGAGGAGCCATTTTACTTTGGACATCAACTCTTAAAATACCAGATTTGACGTCATTTCAAGACAGAAAAGTCGTCCAATCGACAAAAATATATGACAGAACTGGCAAGGTTTTACTTTTTGATATACACAAAAATATAGCCAGAACGGTTGTCCCATATTCAGAAATATCTAGAAACCTGAAAAACGCGACTGTCGCAATAGAAGATTCAAATTTCTACAACCATTTTGGGATTGAGCCTCTTTCAATAATTCGAGCAACCCTCGTAAACTTGGCTTCGGGACAACTCAAACAAGGAGGTTCAACAATTACCCAACAAGTCGTAAAAAATTCAGTTTTAAATAACGACAAGAGTTTTTCTCGAAAACTGAAAGAGGTTATCCTTTCTTTTAAACTAGAAAGAACTCTGACTAAGGAAGAGATACTTTCCTTATATTTAAACGAAATACCCTATGGGGGGAACATTTACGGAGCGGAACAGGCCAGCCAAAAGTTTTTTGGAAAGAGTGCCAAAGAAGTTACTTTAGCTGAATCAGCATACCTGGCCGCAATTCCAAACGCGCCAACTTTTTATTCCCCATATGGAAATAACAGAGACAAACTCGAACTAAGGAAAAACCTCGTTCTTGATAAGATGACCGAACTTGGTTTTATAAAAAAAGACGAAGTTGACGCAGCAAAAAAAGAATCTGTTACTTTTTTGACGCAAGGTGATAACAGCATCAAGGCTCCTCATTTTGTTAACTTTGTTCGGCTGTATCTAGAGGGAAAATACGGCGAGGACAAAATCGAAAATGGAGGGTTAAAAGTCATTACTTCCCTTGACTGGGACCTTCAGCAAAAAGCAGAAGAGGTTGTCAAAAAATACGGCGACGAAAACGAGAAAAAGTTTAATGCGAAAAATGCAGGAGCTGTGGTCGTTGATCCAAAAACAGGACAAATTTTAGCTATGGTCGGGTCAAGAGATTACTTTGACGTCGAAAAAGAAGGAAACTTTAATGTGACAATCGCCAGAAGACAGCCTGGTTCTTCTTTCAAGCCGTTCGTATATGCCACAGCATTTAAAAAAGGTTACACGCCAGAGACAGTATTGTTTGATCTCCAAACACAATTCGACACAAACTGTACTCCTGACGGCAAACCCCTGAAACCGTCCACACCAGAGATAGATGCCAAATTATGTTACACACCTCAAAATTACGACGGAAAATTCAGAGGTCCAATGATTTTAAGAGATGCCTTGGCACAGTCAATTAACATTCCGGCCATTAAAACTTTGTATTTAGCAGGAATAAAAGATTCTATCGACACAGCAAGAAATATGGGTGTTACAGGTTTAAGTAATCAGAACCAATATGGATTGACCTTGGTTTTGGGAGGCGGAGAAGTAAGTCTACTTGATATGACAAGCGCTTATTCTGTCTTTGCTAATGACGGAATACGTAATCCATACACTTCAATAATAGAAGTACAAGACGGACAAAATAATGTGCTCGAGCAGTTTTCTCCGTCTCCTCAAAGAGTTTTGGACGAGGATATCGCCAGGACAATTTCTGATATTTTGTCTGACCAAAAAGCGAGAGAACCAATTTTTGGCCCATACACTCCCCTTCAGATTCCAGGATATGATGTTGCCGCAAAAACAGGTACAACAAACGACTATAAAGATGCCTGGTCTATAGGGTATTCCCCCACCGTAGCTGTAGGAACGTGGGCAGGAAACAACGACAACACTCCAATGGACCATAAAATAGCCGGACTGATAGTTGTTCCTATCTGGCACGATATTATACTCGCCGCCTTAGCAAAATATCCGAATGAGTCTTTTGGTAAACCAGAAAAAATAGACAGCGAAAATCTAAAACCGGTTTTGAGAGGAGTTTGGAATGGGGGAAAAGAATATTCTATAGATAAAATATCTGGAAAACTTGCCACTGAATTTACCCCACCAGAGTACATTCAGAAAAAGGCCATAACAAGTGTCCACTCTATACTTTACTGGTTGGACAAGGACAATCCTTGGGGAGATAAACCAGCAACCCCAGAAAATGACCCCCAATTTAATTTATGGGAAACGCAAATTAGAAAGTGGGCACTAGAAAACGGTTTCATCGATCAGAACGAATCATCAATTCCGAAAGTGTATGATGACGTCCACAAGCCAGAATATGCACAGAAAGTAATTTTTCTGTCTCCTGATCCGACAAGACTTTTCTGGCAAAACGAGACAACTCTAGTTAGCATAGTTTCGTCCGGTAAATATCTGCCTATACAGGCCGACTTGTTTGTTAACAATGTTTTTGTGGGCACATCTAAATCAAAACCGTTTACTTTCAACCTTGATATCGGAGAGCTACAAGACTTAAACCAAGAAAACACAATAAAAGTAGTCGTATATGACGAGGTCGGCAATAAAACAGAGGCAACTTCTCTACTTTACGTAAACAAAAAATAATAGTTATCTTATACCGGCAGGGGTCTTATCTCCAAACTCTCTTTTGAGGGTGTTTAAAATAAAATCTTTCCTCATAAATATCTCCCCTTTTATTAAAGGGTTAACATCAACGTATATTATTCCGTTTTTGATAGATATTTTGCTTCGGTCGATGTTGACTCCAATATTTTCTTTCAAAATTTCAGATATTCTATCTCTAATTACTCCATTAGGTGGAGTAATTCTTTTAAGTACCTCTAGGAGCTCTGATATTCGCCTCATTTGTTCATTGGCATCACTAAGTAGGTGAAGCTCTTATCTCCGACACCCAACAGTATCACGGCCTTATTAGGACCATTAAACACCATCTCGACGCTGTCACTGTTTATTGAGGAGACGGAGTCAAAAATATATCGAGAATTTAAACGGACGTCGACAGCTTCTCCTTCATAAACAGCCTCAATGTTTGTGGTATTTTCGCCTCTGTCTTGATTTTTAACTAATATCTCAAACTTTTTATTCTTTGGGTCTATATTTATATCTACCTTGTTAAATTTATCCGAAAAAACACTTGAGACTTTTAAGGCATCTACTAAATCTTTCTTTAAAATGATGACACTCGTTTTCTTTGTAATCAGGAAAAACGCCCGGAACAAGCCTGGACGTGAAATAAGTGTTATCCGAAGACAAATAAAGTTGGTTTTTGTTAAAACCGACCTCTAAAATGTCATCGCTGTCTCCGAAGATCCTTGTTATTTCATTAGCATTCTTGAACGGAACTATTATCGAGATATCGTCGTTGATATTTGGTACATCTATTTTTTTCTCAGCCAGTCTAAACGAGTCAGTCGAGGCAAAAACAAGGCCGTTATTATCGTTTGTTATGTAAACACTGGATATTTCTGGCTTCATGTCAGAGATAGAGGCAGAAAAGGAAACAGATTTAATGCCAGCCGAAAAAGCTCTTCCGGTTATCATGAAAGATTGTTCTTTTTCCACCCTAGGGATTATAGGAAAATCATCGACAGGAAAACCCTTTATTATAGCCGAGCTCTTTTTGTCTGTAATTGATACGTTTCCAGCATTGACACTAAGCTTTACTGGGGAACCATCATCTTGTGTAGCGTTTATATAGCTATTTAAAAGAGAGGCGGATATGGCAACTGATCCTTTCCTTTCTATCTTTGCCGGAATTTCTACTTCCACCCCTATGTCTAGGTTAGTAGCTTTAACTAAAATGCTCTTTTCTTTCGTTTCAATAAGAACAGCTTCCAAAATAGGAAGAGACAAGTTCTTGTTAGCGACCTTCTCGGTTTGGACAAGCGCGGTTCTTAATTTATCTTTTGAGCATTCTATAATCATTAGTAATTAAATATCTATATAAATAATCTACTATTACTATTAGCAGTGTGGATTTGTGGAAAACTTTTTTTACTGTTTGATCGCAACATATTTTTTAGATTGGCGTTTTGTCAGGTTGTTGATAACAAGAGTGGATAATTGTTTATAAAATGTCTGGAAAAAGTTTCGCGCGTGTTGTTAACAGGGAACCAACAGAGATTTCCATAAGAAATCCACACGAAAGGTGCTAGTTTTCCACAGAACTCAAAGAACTACTGGATGCGTAGATGATACTTTTTATCTGT
>JBAZWX010000004.1:0-21416 GCA_041660145.1 Minisyncoccota bacterium
TGTGAGAAACTCCTGTGTAAAAAAGGACACGCTCGGTTGTTGTCGTTTTACCGGCGTCGATGTGAGCGATAATCCCTATATTTCGGACTCGCTCGATAGGTGTGTTACGTTCCATAAATAGTAAAAATTAAAATTAGAAAATTACCAAGCAAAGTGAGCAAAAGCACGGTTGGCCTCGGCCATTTTGTGAGTATTGTCTCTCTTTTTGATGGCCTCCCCCTCATTCTTGCTGGCTGCAATCAATTCTTCGGCCAAGCGTTTGTTCATTTCCGTCCCTTTTCTGGCACCAGCTATACCGAGAATCCACCTCATGGCTAGAGCTTGTCTTCTCTCTGGTCTAACTTCGCGGGGAACTTGATATGTAGCGCCTCCGATCCTTCTTGATCTGATCTCCATAGCAGGACCAACGTTGTTGATGGCTGTCTCAAAAATCTCAACGGGATTTTCCGACTTTGTTTTCTCCTTAATTATATCGAGAGTATCATAAACAACTTTGCGGGCAGCATTCTTTTTTCCGCGACCCATAACATAGTTTACAAACTTCTCCACGACCAACGATTTATAAACGTGGTCCGGTTTAACTTTGTTTCTATTTTTTACTTTTCTTCGCATAAAATTTATTTCTTAGTAGGTCTCTTTGCTCCGTATTTACTTCGACCCTGCATTCGTTTATCGACACCTGACGCGTCGAGTCTTCCCCTTATTATGTGATATCTAACACCTGGCAAGTCGTTAACTTTTCCTCCACGAATAACCACAACTGAGTGTTCCTGTAGGTTGTGTCCAATTCCTGGGATATAAGCGGTAACTTCAAGCCCATTGGTTAGTCTGACTCTGGCAATTTTTCTCAAAGCTGAGTTTGGCTTCTTTGGAGTTGTCGTTTTTACACTCGTACAAACACCTCTTTTGAAAGGTGACGGGTAAAAAATCGGCCTATTTTTTATAGTATTAAAGCCCTTCGCCAAAGCAACGGTTCGAGACTTACCTCCAACCTTCTGCCTTCTTCTCTTAACTAACTGATTAATTGTTGGCATAGTAAGCGATACTATAATGGTTTAGCCAAAAAAATGCAAGGGCTTTATACTTTTCCAATAAAGCCCGTTGCCCCGAACCCCATGTGGTTCGGGGCAAGCGTATGGAGGCCATCCACCTAAGCCGGATTGTAGTCACTACCATTCAAAGCACCACGAACTACGAAGAGTTCATGGTGCTCAATTTTGCAACCACTTTTCGGTGGGCATCCGCCGGCTGACAGATTGAAAAAGGGCGCACAAGGCGCCCCCAAAACACAATGGTCACAAAAAACTACTTTGCCTTTCTGCCGGAAGTCGGTCCTCGGTTTTGGCTGATCGCAGGCCAGTCTTCAAATCCAAGTTTGGCCAACTTCTTCCTTCTAACTTCAGTGTCTTTCGCACGAGACGACTGAACATACTCACGTGCTCGCGGAGTAAGACGACTATGCCAATCATCAACCATCTCTTTTGAAGCATATTCAATCATGATATCTTCAATCTTTTTGGCTCTCTCCAACTGTTTGGCACGGTCGGCCAACTCCTTATTTGCTTCGACAAGTTTCTTGGTCAGATTCCTTGCAACTCCCCTCTGCTCGTCGGCAAATGAAGAAAGTCTCCTTAGGTAAGTTTCCACATTGTCAGCAACGTCAGAAGGAAGTCTGTGCACGAACTTGCAAAGCATCTCTTCGGTCAAATCTGGAATATGGGAAACCTCAAACAGATCTACCGTCACACACTTCCACTTCTTCGGGCTTCTACGAACAGGTCGGCGAGTCGAAGCAGATTTTCTTTGAGCACTCTTCCGACGGCTTTCAGGTGTCTCTGGTTCAACATCAAAGCTGGACAACTCGGCTTCCCCCATACCCAAAATCAATGTCGGAATAAAGAAATCATCAGTTGAGCCGGCCGGAAGTGGTCCCAAAACAGGATGGACGTCATCTACCGTGACTCTTCCCTTTTTCTTTGTCTTTCCCATATCGGTCCTTTGTTTCTTTGTTCACTCACTCCTAATCCAAAAACACTCAGCGGGCATGACAAAGGCCTTGTCCGCCTGGTCGTATACTTCCCCTCTCTTTGCCAAAAGAACAGGATCAATTGGCTGTCCACGGACATAAGGATAGCGACAAGTTTTGTCAGCCTCGGCACCGACTTGTTCGGCCCTGTAAGAGAGAAGAAGGTCATCTGTCATGTCCTCTGGAGCACGAAAGCTGACACGCAGAATATCTCCCTCGATCAAGCTTGATGCATGAAACCGAAAATGACGGCCCGGGCTATCTCTGTCTTCAAACCCGATCTCCCTTCCAAAAGATGACTCAAGACCATCCAGTTTGGTAAAAGAACCGTGAGTGCCAACTTCACACAAACTTCCCCTGTCGATAACCTGTCCGCCTCTCAAAACCAGGACGCTATCGACGTTGTATCTGACAATATCTTGGTACATGAAAGAGTCGACAAAGAAACCATCACGAATTTTGAAAAACAGACGACCTTCATGAGAAACGACAGGAAAATCTTTTGTGTGCTCCGGCATACTATCCTCCGTTTCCTCGGAACTTGTTTTTTCTCTGTTATCTTTAATCTACAAATAGGGATATTTTCAACGTCCCAAAAAACTCAAACCCTGGCACATTATGCCCACAGCCGTAGTAAAGTCAAGATAAATAATTTGAAGGGTTAAATTATCAGACCTCCCAGAAAAACTACTAGAGGTAAAAGAATTCTGTCCAGCCCAAAAACCAAAATGGCGAAGATAAGAATCAGTTGGTATCGGTGAAAAAAGTCTTCAACCCAATACATTCTGTCTGGCAGAGCCGAGAACAAAACTTTTGAACCATCCAGTGGGGGAACAGGGATCATATTGAAAAGGGCCAGAAAAATATTTATAAAAACGGCCATGGCACAAATTTCCAAAACTCCCTGGCTTGCCCCAGCCGCTCCCCAAACCCTGACAACGATCCCAAAAAATATCGCAACAAGAATATTTGAAGCTGGCCCGGCAAAGGCGACAATCCCAGGACCCCATTTCCCTGCTCTCAAATTGTATGGATTATACGGAACGGGTTTTGCCCATCCAAAGGTAAAACCAAACATAGAAGTTATAAGTGGAACAAGAAAAGAACCAACAGGATCAAGATGTTTGAGCGGATTTAGGGTCAATCTGCCAGAAAGTCGCGCGGTCGGATCACCCAGAGCATTAGCTGTGAGCCCGTGAGACACCTCATGGACAACAACAGACATAATAAGTATCGCCAGAGAGAATATTGTATTTAAGACCGAGGGATCTTGCATATCTTAAAATTTATGATAGCATAGTATAACTTCGATTTAAACAAGAAACAAAGCCATGACAAAGACATGTCCAATCTGTAATAGAGGAAAAATAAACGGCGGGGGTTACTCCAACCGTGTTCGTGCTCTCCAATTTAATCCAACGGGCAAAAGGGTGAGAAAAGTTAACCTTCAGTGGGCCAAGATGACCGACGGCTCTAGGGCCAAGGTTTGTACTCGATGTCTCAAGGCTGGAAAAAACCTAAAGTAAAACACCAAACGATAGATTCTACTCAAAGCGCCAAAAGGCGCTTTGCTGCTTTATGTTGTTTTATTGGGCAGAAATAGTTTGGCCGTCATCGAATAAAACGACGGTACCGTTTTCATCGGTCCTCATTATTTTGCTACCCACATCCAAGATACGGGACATCGCTTCCCTGTTTGGATGTCCATACGAATTTTTGCCAACCTGGACAACAGAAAGTTCTGGGCTAACAGCGCGCAGAAAATTACTTCCGCTTGAAAATCTCGAGCCGTGATGAGAGACCTTTAAAACATCACTATCAAGCGCGGCCCGGCCCAAACGCGACAAAAGCTGGTCTTCCAATTGGCCCGTAGCATCAGACATTAAAAGGAAAGAGGTTTTCCCGTAAACCAACCTTGCAACAATCAACGGATCAGAAGTTTCGTCAGCTGAAAGTATTTTTATATATGCCCCTCCTCCAATATTTATTACCTGCCCCTCCTTTGCTTCCATGTTTATCAAATCAGCAACTTTCATATTTTGAAACATCGGGCTTGCAACAAGGTCTACGGTATGCAAAATTCCAGAAACATAATATCTGTTTAGTACATCGAGAACCCCTGTAAGGTGGTCGGCATGAGGGTGAGTTGAAATAGTAAAGTCCAAAGAACGATCGTAAAATGGCATAACCTTTGCTAACTCACGCAGAACAGACCCTCCTCCAGGACCGCCATCTATAAGTATCTGGTTACCGGTTGGCGACTCAATAAAAATAGAATCGCCTTGGCCGACATCCAGAAACGCGACAGCTAGAAAACCCCGCCCCTGTTCGCGATAGGCCGCATACCAAACAAAAACGTTAGCGACCGCTAAACATGCGATACAAAAATATTTTCCGTTTTCCTTAATTTTTTGGTACATTTTCTTTTTCAGCGCTGTTTAGAAAAACCAGTAAAACCACCACTGACGCGTATACAATATACAAGATCACGGCAGAAAAAGGAGGTAAGTTTACAGAAGCAAAGCTAAAACTAGAAAGAACTGACACGATCCAAAGTTCGACAACCGCAAGGGCCTGGCTAATAAGGGCAGGAACAAAAGCAAGGTAAAAAGAAAACATCCCAAGACCGCCTGTAACAAAACCAAAAAACATTGTGACCGGAATTAATGGAACAACTAAAACATTTGCAATCAACGATATTACAGAGAGTTGACCCATTTGATAAACAATGAGAGGCAAAACCAGTACCTGAGCGGCAACGCTATTTGTCGCGGCTTCCCTAATGCCAAAATGTGATGGTGCCCATGAAAAATATTTTTCGACAATAGGCGATACAAAAATTATTCCGAGTGTTGCCAAGAATGATAATTGAAACGAAAGATCAAACACTAAACTCGCTGGATTATAAACAATCATAATAAAGCCGGCTAAAATTAGAGCAGCCGTGGCATCATAAACGCGTCCAGTGGCACGTGCCAAAAGAGCAACAAGCGCCATAATAGCAGCGCGAACAGAACTCGCTCCAGAACCAGTCATAAGAACAAAAAATAAAAGAGACAAAACGCTGGCCAAAATCGAAATGGACCTCGGCAAAAAGGCTAACACGACAAGCAAAGATGATGCTATAACCGTCATGTTGTACCCAGACAAAACCACAACGTGTGAAAGCCCTACCCTTTTAAACTGGTCGAGTAAGTCCTTCCCCATCGATTGTTTGGCCCCTATAACTACACCGTCCAAATAAGAAGCGCTCGGTTCTGGGACAAGACGACCAATCGCAGAAACAAATTTATTTTTTAGTGCAAACGCTTGTGTCTGGATTCTAGAACCGCCATCAGAAGCCCCAACATTAATTTTTGGATAATACATTAAAAGATATATACCGTCCTTATATAAATAGGTTGGGTAATCAAAAATGCGACCATCATCTCCGATAACAGGCTCCGGACTAGAAAAAGTTCCGGTAACTTCCAGCGTGTCTCCATATTTGTAGACCGGATAACTTGTTCGGACAAAAACCAAAGTTCGGTAATTAGCAGAAAGAGTTTTCTCGTTCTCGCCCTCTACCTTTATATTTAAAATAGTCGCTGTAATTTTTTGCCCACCAGAGTTTGTCGTTTGAGGTTCATCATCTACCAAAACACGCGCAACAACTTTTTTATCGGAGACAGAACTTAGATCAAACTTTGCACGTTCAACCGAATCTATGAAAATCTCGCTTCGCAAAATTCCAAGTCCAAACCCAAACAAAAACAAAGAAACCAAAAAGAGGAAAGTTCTGTTTAAGTCATTGCGGATGAAAGTCGCAACGAACAAGGTCCCAGACACTAAAACCCACAACGCTCCGAAAGAAAAGCCAAAATCCAAAAAAGCAGATACAAAAACACCAACCACAAATCCCAAGACCGCCATTGCAATCTTATAAACATTCATAGTAAACTAGCATACAACAAATATGACAAAAGACATACGGGAAACAGCCATATTTAACGTCCTGGCAGTAGCCGTATTTGTCCTTGCTGTACTGGTAGCTCTTTCAACAACTTATAGCCCCAACAACGAAATCTGGTGGTGGGATGTGGCGGAACATATTCTAGGAGGATTCATCGCTGGTTTGATATGTTCGTTCTTCATCCTTGGCTTCTCTAAGATAGACACCAAAAACTTCCTAATAACGTATCTACTCATCATTGGTATGGTTGCCCTGATAGGTACCGCCTGGGAATTCCATGAATTTCTGTTAGACCAAACCGTAGTCAAAATGTATTCGCTGCCAAAGACACAGCCTGACGCGACAGACACAATGAAAGATGAAGCAAATAACCTTCTTGGTGGTACTCTCGCCATTCTCCTTTACTGGAACACGAGAAACCGCCGTAAGTTGCTCGGCTAAATAAGTTTAACCTGAGAATTGCACCCTGATGCGCCCTGATCCATGGCTAGGTTAGCCAGACGATCAGCGGCGCTATTTTCTTCTCTAGGGATATGTTTGAAAGTTAAATTGGGAAAATCTTTTACTCGTAAATTCCAAACCTTAATAAACTGAGAAAAAAGTGTTTCTTCTTTTATTTGGTACTGCCCAGAAAGTTGGCGGCAAACGAGCTCACTATCCATTCTTATCTCGACTTCCATTTCTCGAGTTTTGTCCCCTCCAAACATTTTCTTCACGTTTTCAAGCCCTAAAATAACAGCCTGATATTCGGCCCAGTTGTTTGTTCTTATTCCAAGATGTTCGCAACACTCTTTCAAAACACGGCCGGCCTCGTCAACGATAGCGGCCCCCGACCCGGCTATTCCGGGATTTCCCCTAGAACCACCGTCAGTATAAATAAATATTTTTTGCTTTTTCATCAAGACTTATCTTAGAAAGATTTCTTTATGTCAATTATACGCATACGTAACTCTGGCCTATTTTTGAAGTAAGATTTTTCCAGGGTAACCACCATGTCGACAAGACAGTTCGGTGAAAACACCCCTTCCTCGAAACCGGCATTGGCGGCGCCAAAAGCAAGAGCCGATATTATAGACCCATCACCCTTTCTAAAATCCAACGCGACGTGATTTCCATCTGCCCCAAACCACCTCGTGTTGAAAGCAGAGACGCCTTCAAGTAAAAATAGTGGTTTAGGATTACCTGTTCCATACGGTGCAAGCTTTTCTATCTGTGAATATGTTTTCCAATTAACGTCATCGAGCATCAACTTAGCGTCGATAGATATATCTTGGTTATCGTCTGGGCCACACCCACCCGTTAAATTCTGATAGACCTCGTTCAATTTATCTTGGAGTTTGTGAATCTTATCTTCTACAACAGAAAAACCGCCCGCCAAAGCATGGCCACCGAAATCGGAGAAGAAATCTTTTCCGACCGCCTCCATAAGACTGACCATATTGATGAAACCGTCGCTGCGACACGACCCTCGAATCATTGATGTCCCTTCCCTTCCCCAAACAAAAGCAACTTTTTTGTATTTTTCGGATATTTTGGCTGCAGCAAGACCAACAACGCCAGGAAGCCACTTGTCGTTTCCGACAACAACCACACGGCTATCGGCTGGTGTAAGTTTAACCGCTTCTTCTGCCTCGCTTATTATCCAACTAACGGCACTTTTCCTTTCCGTGTTTTTAGATCCTAAATAAGTCGCTAAAGTTTCGGCCTCAGCCGGGTCAGACGTAGACAAAAACCTGAAACCCATAAGAGGTTCGCCCATCCTTGAGGCAGCATTTATGTGAGGAGCAACAGTGAAACCTATGTCATCCTCTGCAAGATCAGGTTGGTTAACCCTTGTTTTGTAGAAAAGAGAAACCAAACCAGGTCTTCTCGTTTTGCGCAAAACCTTCAATCCGCATGTTGCCAAAACGCGGTTCTCTCCATCAAGAGGAACCATGTCAGCGATTGTGGAAATGCCAACTGCATCTAACAACCATTTCTCCCAGCCATCACCAATATCAAACCCTCCCTTTTTTATGAGCGCTTGCACAAGTTTAAAAGCAACGGCCGCCCCACAAAGCATATTGTACGGATATTTGTCTTCAGCCTGTTTGGAATTCAAAATCGTGTACGCCGCAGGAACCTTTTCTTGGGTTAAGTGGTGATCGGTTATTATCACATCCATGCCAAGCTCATTGGCCCTGTCCACCTGAGCAACATCTGTAATCCCTGTATCTACCGTTATTAAAAGTTTTGTGCCTTCAGAAGCGATCTGTTCAACTGCTGGAATGTTCAACCCGTACCCCTCTTTGTAGCGGTGAGGAATGTAAACCGAGAAATTCGTGTAACCAATTTTTGTGAAAAAATCGTGAAGGACTACTGCACCAGGGATACCGTCACAGTCGTAATCGGCATAAACTGTTACTCGCTCGTTATTTTTTATAGCGGCCAAAACCCTATCTACCGCGCGATCCATATTCAAGATAAGAAATGGGTCATGCAAGTCCGCGTACTGAGGGTTAAGAAACTTCTCAGCGTCGCGACCGGTCTTTATACCCCTGTGGTAAAGAAGATGTTTGGTTAATGTCGGATAAGACAACAATTCATTAACAACATCTTCGGGTACGTCCTCCTTGATCTTCCAATTTTTCATGACTGGCATTATAACATATAATAAGTGGTGAAAATCATTACGAATATTAAAACGAAAATATGGAAGACTGCTTGTTTTGTAAGATAGCCGCTGGCCAAATTCCATCGGCAAAAATATGTGAAACTGAAAAGAGTTTTGCCTTTTTGGATATAAATCCAATTCGGCCTGGGCATACCCTGGTGATACCCAAAAAACACTCGAAAAACATTTTTGAGATAAACGAAGACGACCTGACCGATGTAGTAAAAACGGTTAAACGTGTGGCTATAGCCGTGCAAGAATCACTTGGGGCAAAAGGGGTTAACGTATTAAACAGAAACAATGCAGTGGCCGGACAGGCGGTTCCTCATTTGCACTTCCATGTTGTTCCAAGAAATGTGAGTGATGGGTTAGAAACTTGGCACGGAAAAAAATACTCCGACGGTGAAATGGAAAAAACTGCTGCCACTATCAAAAAGCTGATCGATCCCACATTTGAGTAAAAAACGTTTTTTTGGTATATTCCCATCACGCGCGCTTAGCTCAGCTGGTAGAGCAATTCGTTTACACCGAATAGGCCGGGGGTTCGAGTCCCTCAGCGCGCACAGGCGAAATTGGCCCCACCTTTTGGTCGGGGCTAATTTTGACTGTACAGAGGGGCTCGAAGCCCGATTGAGATTTGTTGGAGCCGAAGGCGAACAAAAAATCCAATTGGGGTACTGAACCTGTAAGGTTCGAGTCCCTCAGCGCGCACAAAACAAAAGAACCGGATGCGTGAGCGTTCGGTGACTTTGTTTTGAAGCAGCGGTGAGGGGCGAGAAAGCCGGAGGCCGCGAAGCCGTCGAACAAAGTGAACGTGGCCGAGGCGGGGTCGCGAAAATTTGCGAAGCAAATTATTTGTGACCGAGTCCCTCAACTTATCTTCACACGCTACGATCCCAACTAGACTAAACCGCTACATCGGTAATATAATGTCTACAACTTAAGATTATAAAAAAATGAAAATATATTTTGCTGGATCGATAACGGGAGGAAGACAAGACGTAGACCTCTATTCATCTATGATCAAGGAACTAAACAGGTACGGAAAAGTTCTCGACGAACACATCGGCGATTCTTCAATAACCGACAAGGGCGAGATAGAAAAAGATAAACAATTTGTTTATCGTCGCGACATGAATTGGCTGACAGAAGCAGACATGATGGTGGCCGAAGTGACAACACCAAGTCTGGGTGTTGGATTCGAAATCGGACGTGCCCAATCAATGGGCAAAAACGTTCTTTGTTTCTATAGGCCAAACAATGGGAGAACTCTCTCTCTTGTCATTTCTGGCAACCCAGAGGTGAAAATTTTCAACTACACTGACTTTAACGACTTCTCTAGAATAATTGGAGAGTATTTCAAGATAAAATAGACGTCTCATAAAAGCCACAGGCCCCTTTCGCCAACGCTTTTTCTGTACCAAAATCTGCCAGCCTGTCCTAGATATTATGGCCTCAGCCCTTCCCATAAAAGGCTAAATCATGTATAATCAATACGAGGTTAATAAAGCCTCATTTTTCTTCAAAAAACGTTAATTTATGGGCTGTAATGCAATCGAAGACGGAGAAAGTCATATATGTAGACGGTTTTAAAATCAGGAATACTCTTGATACGGATTTTACAGTTCTCCACAGGCGCACAGACTCCATTGCAGGTTACGCCCCAAAATACTTCATCCCACATGGTGAGATATGGATTGATAATCAGTTTCGGCTAGAAGCCGATTTTTTTGTTGAAATAGATAACTTTTTAATTGAGCACGAGAACCTCCCCTACCTCGAAGCGCGTGAGCTAGCCAAAACAATTATTTGTCCGAAGGGGCCAATCCCAAATTTTAGGTTAAAAGAAGAGTTTAACGAGGAAGGGCAAAAAATAGTAAACGTAGACGGCTCGGTTATACGAAAATACATAGACCCCGATTTCGTATTTGGAGGCCACGAATTTGTCTACGATTACGTCCCGGAAAACGAGATCTGGCTTGATGCTTTGATGGATCCCATGGAAGTAAAATATGTTTTAGAACACGAAAAACTTGAGCGTACACTCATGTCGAAGGGTGAAATTTACGATATTGCGCACGAGTTCGCAACTACTCTGGAAAGAAAACTGCGGCGTGACGACGGACTTGCCTCTTACCCAGGGGACGCCGATTACCCCTGGAAAGGATTAACAACCAGAGAAATAATTAACGACTACTACTATGTCACCGGACAATAAAGAAAACAAAGAAGAAAAGAGCCAGCCAGCAAAACAGATTGCTGCTCCTTTGGCTGTACAAAACCAAATGGCGGCACCATCTCAGCCTATAAAAGTTGAGCCTTTCACGCAAAGCCCCGCCTATTGCGGTCCAGCCGCGCTAAAAGTACTTTTGTCCTACTTCAAAAAAAGCTTTACAGAGGAACAGCTAGCTTCTCTTTGTGATGCCACATTTGAATGGGGTACGGAACATGACGGGCTCGTTCAGGCAGTAAAAGCCATAGATGGTTTCGTTTTTGTAAAAGAAGAAGGCACTATAGATGAACTAAAATATTTCGTTAAAGAAGAAAAACTTCCTGTTATTATCGGATGGTTCGACAATAATGGCAGGCCAGGTGACCACTACTCGGTAGTTGTGAACGTAACTGATAAAAACGTAATCATTGTCGACCCGGCGACAAATGAACCAGAACGATGGTTAGACATTGAATCGTTCCCGGCCATCTGGTTTGATTTTGTCGGCAAAGACAACAAAGAACGTCGTGGGGCTGGTATATGGTAGTCAATTTCGAAAAGAAAAAATATAAAGTTAAAGGAGGACACTACTTCTAAACCACCAACGCACAGCAAAATTTTTTGGTTGTCACCTTACGCATAAAGTAAAACCCGCCTACCTTTCGGTAGACGGGACAAAACTCTGTGAGAAATACTCAATCCTTGAAAATAATCTCTTTCATGCGCTCGCCTACGGCTTGTTCGATCATGGGTCTCGTCGCAGGACTGACCCAGAAATCTCCGTCGAACAGATGCAGCGATCCGCCACCCTCGCCATGACCATCCGGCGCCAACTTTCCTCCTGAAGATCCCTCAGGCAAGTGGGCCTTCAAAAATTCATCGACGGACAAGCCCACCCCACTAGTACGAACACTTAGACGAACAACGCCTTCGATGATAGCCCAAACCAAAACCAGGTTGTATTCTTCTCGTCTGATTAGATAATCCGCGATAATAGCAACATCATCCGCGCTTGAGGAACTAATGAAGCCCAACCCAGTAACAGCTCTTGGCCCAGATGCTGACAAGTTGTTAAGAGCCCTAGCCATATTAGTGAAATGACTTGCCGGAAGCTTGTATTTGACAAAGGGGGTGATGGACACGCCCTTACTAATGAAGCTATATGCCAAGAGATCTCTCTCGGAAGCACTATCCAAATCTTTCGTGTCGGTATAGATCCCCACCGCCGAGGTAATAGCAATCCACTTGTAGTCTTCATCGAGTCGAAGACCCAAATCTTGGAAAAGTTCTACGGCAAGGGTCGATGCCGCACCTACTTCCTCGATCCAGTAAAAACCACCATTGTTGAAAGTATCGCCGCGATGATGATCAATAACAATCTGGGGTGCGCTCTTCGCAAAAATGTCTTTGAAAGCTGGAATGCGAGCATCGCTAACGCTAGACGAATCGACCAGGCAAAGGATGTCTCCATCCTCATGCTTATACGCGCTAACAGTCTTCATTTTCTGGCACAAACCAAATCTGTTGATGAGGGCTCTGTTTTGAGGATGTCCGACAGGACCGGCGTAAATGACAACAACGTCATCCTTCCCCAAGTTCTTCAGGATGTACCAAAGCATAAAGGCAACTCCTAGAGCATCAGGGTCAATTTGAGCGATGATAATAACGAAGCGGCCAGTCTTACTGGTGACAAACTCACGAAACTTTTGAGCACGAGTCTGACGCTCTTCTGCGCTCATATCTTACTTCCCTTCCTTGCTCCTTCCAGCTTTTTGTCAAAGTGCTGGAAGTAGATATACTACCACAGATTTTTTGACAGTCAATACAAGATAACACCCCCTGCTATTTGTCCATACGGGCATCTTTTTGCTATAAATAAGCATCGCCCGGGTGACGTAATTGGTAGCCGTACAAGACTTAAAATCTTGGGGCCGCAAGGCCGTGTGGGTTCGATTCCCACCCCGGGCACCAGTAGTAAATTTTTGACTTGTTAAATCAGATAATGTAGGGTTGACACAGACCATGACAACCGAAGGGAGATGGAGGTGACAATCGTGATACTACCAGAACTCGACCCCAGCGAAGAACCCCGATTCAACGCTGGCCAACGAGTTTGGGTTATTGTCGATGGCGTCGCTGTTTACGTCGAAGATGTTACCATTCGGTCAATCCTGTTTGAACTTTGCGAGAATGGAAAAGGTAAACCGCCGGTTCTAATCTGCACGGGATACAGACTCTCAGAATACAACCCGGGTTCGGGAAGCTTTTTTTCTTCACCAGATGAAGTGTACGCCACAAAAGAAGTGGCTGAAGAACTTGCCAAATGGTACCCCGTGAAAGACGTCTCTGAGGCAGAATGGAAACAGGCAATTGGCGATAGACAAGATGATGAAAGTCTAGATAGCTGTGAACTACCAAGTTGCTGTGCAAACATTTCCGATGCCAGAGACATCTTCGCCAAATGCCAACAAAAGGGTGGTCTGATAGAACGTGATGTCCGACGCGTCCGTGGGCTTCTGGAAGGACATTACCCGGTACCCTCAGGTGATAGCAAACCAACGCCAACTAGTCTCGACAAGATCATGGCACAACTTGGACTTTTGTAAGACACGTAGAACGTTTCGCGGGGCGATTGTGGCAACACTTCGCCCCCTTTAAATTTTACTGTTGCCACCGTCAGACAAAAATTGTTAATATTTCTGTAATGAAAAAACCGATCAAATTAAGCCTGCAAAAAACCGTCAAGGTGAAACCAACAAAACCCTTTGCTTTTGATTCCACCTTCCACAAGCCAGATCACTTTACTTCAGATGATAATCTCTGGAAACCAGGTACCCGTTGGCAAACTTGGAACTGGAAAAACACCTGTGTAGGAATTAAATTCGTAAACAAAGGCACAGTCCAAAACCCTCTTGTTGAGATAAAAGTATACGCAAGGAAAAAATTGACAGAAGAATTCGTCGCATCCCTGATCGAAGAGATAAAATATTTATATAACCTAAATCTAGATCTCTCAGATTTTTATAAAACATTCTCAAACGATAAAATCCTCTCCACAATTTTCAAAAAGTGGATAGGCATGCGACCGGGACATCCAAGTTGTTTGTACGACTATTTAATCATAGGAATAGTTTTACAAAATGCTTCAGTCCGCAGATCGATTCAAATGCTTCGAACTCTTTTGGAACACTACGGCACACAACTAGATTTTGACGGTAAAAAACTCTGGTGTTTCTGGAATCCAGGGGCTCTGAAAAACGTAAGCGAGCTGGACCTACGGGCATTGAAGGTCGGGTATCGAGCAAAATCGATAAAAAAAATAGACGACTACTTTGCACAAGGTTTAATCAATGAAGAAGACCTGCGGCAGAAAGACAAAGAAACACAAATGGCCGAACTATTAAAACTTTATGGCGTTGGACCAGCAACAGTTTGGTATCTTCTGTTTGACGTCTTTCATCACTGGGACTTTTTCAACCACATTTCACCTTGGGAACAAAAAATTTACTCGAAACTATTTTTTGATCGCGACCCAGAAAATCCAGTGCCAGTAAAAAAATTGCTCAAATACTTCGAAAGATTTGGAAAGTATAAACAACTCGCCGTTCACTATATATGGGAGGACCTCTGGTGGAAAAGAAAGAATGAGCATATCCCTTGGCTCGAAAAAGAAATCCGCGTGTAACACCGTCCTTACAAAGCTATTGCAGCACCCAACACTATGTGTTAGGGTAACTTAAATCCGCTCGCCAACCGGCGATTCTGTCTAGACCTAGACAGAAGGAAAAGGAGGCGCAAATGCGAAGCATTCTCATCCTCCTGGCTGTTTCTTTGACAATCTCTTTTGGCTTTTCCTCCGCGATGGAAAAACAAGTAAACAACTGTCCCCCAGGGTGGGAATATCCTTCCCCTACCCCCGCTTCGACAATCGATAAGATCGTCAAGCCTAGTATTACAATCAGAGACAACGGTACACCGGAATCTTCGAAACTGGTTCTTGATTCCGTTTATAGCCCCTACTGGAACGAGTACATCTTCACCGCGGCAGACGACGCAAATGGACTTTATGAAACCGTATTCGTGGGTGCCAACAAATACAACACCTCAGCCAGAACTGAATGGAAGCCAGTAAAGAATGTCGGCCTCTATGGCTGGAACTTTTTCGGTCAGGGATTGGACACGGGGCTTGTGTTGGGAAATCTCGATGCAAACAGGAAGTACGACTTCAGCCTCGACCTTTCCTTCAACACGTGGCGACCTTCCCTCCTGATGAAGACTCCCCTTGGAATTCTGGGGCCGATGTCATTCAATAGCAAACAAGACATCTTCACCAGCATCCACAATACTGTTGCCCACAGCCTACTACACAGACTTGTTATGTCTGGGACACACGAACCTAAGAAACCACTTGCCAGAGTCGCCGAACACCTCACGGCAAAAACAGTCGCCAAGGCAATTCTGGGTAAGAGCTTCATCGGTGTGGTCGTCGTCAAACGAGTCCTACGTCTTCTTCACATTTTCTGAGGATATCCACATGGACGAGACACAGAACCAACAACCAGCAGAGACAGTCGATGAAAGCAGTAATTGTAGCGATACCAACAAGGCCATTGCAGTACTTGTTTTTGTAACCCTTTTTGGAGGTTGCGCCCTTAGCTTCGCTCTCAACAGTAACCCAGTGGTATCGCAATGGACCCCCTCTGTTCTAGCTAGCTGTGGAAACGTTCAGTCACAAACTCATTTCCAACTCACTCTTTACTACAATGTCATCCAGCGTAGTGTCTGCCACGATTGGAACACGACAACGACGTTCGGGATGATCGAGATAGCACAAACACCTTTAGACTTGAAAACAGGATTCAGGGTCAAGTTAAACACCGTCAACGGCCAAATTGTTCACGCAGAATCATTCGGCTTTGATGGAACCAGCCGCGACCCAAGCAACTTTCTCCAAAGCGTAATTATCGATAACGAAAGACCTCTTGGTACCAAAATGCTTGAAGAACTGATCGACCCAATTCTAAAAAAAGAAAAGTTGAACTGATACACCCACCCGCCTCCCAAAAGGCGGGATTTCGTTTTTTTATTTTAGTGCCCTCAAATATGTTAGGGAAGAAATCTTTCCCCCTTCGCTCAAATTTTTATGTTTCTCACCCTTATACTTGGGTGGCAGATTAACCATTAGTATATGACAAAAAGGATAGGGCAGCGAAAACTACTAAACATACAACGTAGAAAATAAAAACTTTTTTTAAAAAGTTTAATAATTTTTCTGCGACACCACCTTCGAATGGCTGAAAAAATAAATCGGCCTCCACGTTACGCAGCAAATAATGAACCGCTGCCAGACCATGAAGAAAAATAACCGTCCCAAGTGAAATATCTAATATGCCAGTTTTTAGCAAACCAAAAGATATAAGATCTATACCAGAAAACGTGAGGACGACCCCGATTACGATAAAGCTAATTCTATCCCACTTTCTATCTGCTTTTGATGATACTTGCTTTCCAATTACTATTAACAAAGTAACACCTATAGATAATAATACGGCCGATACAAAAGCTTCTCCGCCCGGTCTGAGTGTTGCTATACCAAATATCAAGCAGCAGATGCCAACAATAAGGGGGACAGCATAAATTATTCTTATTCCAAGAGGAGTGTTGGGTGAGAAAATATAAGAAGGTACACTTGATATCTGATTGTTCATTGCCTAATTGTATCAAAAAGTTGATTTTGTGTTGCCCTACAAAAAGTTGTCTAACCTGTTTTAGTGCCCTCAAATATGTTAAGGGAAGGAATCTTTCCCTACGGGAACTGTACCCCCTTCGTGTGTTCTCGCCCGTCCTAGACAGGCTGCGAGCACATACTCAGGGTTTTCGATTCCTCCCGAGACCAAAAAACAATACTCAATCTGCCTCATGGCAGATTCCGTTTGTTTTAGTGCCCTCGGGAGGAATCGAACCTCCATTAAGAGATTAGAAGTCTCTCGTTCTATCCATTGAACTACGGGGGCTTATTGAATGAAAAAATGATACCAAAATTAGAGAGATGGGTCAAGATCAACTCCCTTACCCTTCAATATTTCATCTATCTTTTTTGCTTTCAAATCAGAATCTGCAACGACCTTTTTCATCATGTTTAGGTTAACAACTTCCGGCGTGGAAGACGCAGAATAGGCATTCATCGTACTGAGAGCCAAATTCCATGGGTCTAAAACTTTAAAAAATAGATAGTAGGTGAAAAGAACCAGCATGACCACAAGAATAAAGAAATAGAAAAGGACGCTAATCCAATACCTTCTCGTTTTTATAAAGCTGCCAACGTCTTTGTCCCCTACCAAAGATTGATATGCGTTTGATATGGTTTGTAAATTTATCATGCTCATTTGTTTACGTACCCTAATACATCGAAAGTTATGTCCGCGACCCAATCTTGCGAAACATTCTGATTTTTAGCAGAAGGAACCGGCAAGGCCCCGCCAGAGACCGGAATGGGAACTCCTCCGGACTTTGCAATTCTTATGTTTTTGATAACGGCGCGTTGGGGCAGTGACTCGATAATACGGACAAAACGCATAACATTGTCATATGATCCATTCGCAGCAAGTTTTATATTCAAAAATTCTTCCTTATAAGACAAACTGACTACATAGTTACTTGTGGAGACAGAACTTATACTAAGGGCCACTCCGCTCTTGGTCGCCAACTCATCAAGACGCTCCATAAGATTCACCAGCGTGTCCTTTGTTAAAACCAACTGGTCTAACCCTATTTTTTTGTCTGCTATCTCATTCAATTGTCCAAACAAACTGGCCAAGCTCGTTTTATCTTTAGCCAAAGATTTGAGCCTATTTATGGTTTCAGCAACAGAGGGTAACAAACCCTGCGCGTAAGACACAGACCACCAACAGATGGTAAATAAAAACATTGTGAGAACCACTAACGAAATAATTTTGGTTTGTGTGTTTTTAAAAATCATGGACCCGATTTATTTTTTGACAACAGTCTTCTTGGGTTGCTCTAAATTAACTGAGATGGAGAAACCTATATCGTGGCTAGAAATAACACTCGAAAGTGGCACTTCGGCAGCCGAAAACATTGACTCAGATTTCAACTTTTTTATGAATTCTGATAGAGAAGGCCTGTCTGCTGCACTACCAGAAATAATTATAGTAAATTGTTTTTTACTAACCACCGCACTACCAGTTGGCACTACTCCCGTTTTGCTTTTGGGTTTTAGGTCTGTAACATTGTATGAAAAACCGTAAATTTTTATTTTTCGATCTGACAAATTTTCATTTACTTTGTCCGCTATTGATATTACTTTTCCAAAAATTTCCGACGGTGCTAAAGAATAAATGTCTTTATTCGGAACATATAAAACTCGGGACTTTCTGTTTATTTGTTTGGCCTCCTCTAACACATCGGTAAACAGCTGGCCACTATCAAACGCCGCTGTAACTCTAGCCAAATCTGTTTGTATACCTTGAACCACAGCATAACCAACACCCGCCTCTATAACGACAACCAGCAAGGCCACCCAAATACCGGCAAAAGCAAAGGCCAGAACACGCGAGCGGTACTCGGACAAAATTTCAGTTTTTTCTTCTTTTGGCAAAAGGTTAAGCATGCTTATATTTCGCTTTCAATATTTGTCATGGCAAGACCTATGGCAGTGGTATAACCTAGCGCTTCGTTATAGGAAAGTTCTGGGATTTCGTTATTGTATGAAAAAATATTTTTCCAGGGATCAACCAAAACCACATTTATACCCAAACTAGAAGACAGATAATCTCCCAAGCCAGGGATTGCCGCCTGGCTGCCACACAAAAGTAGCTTGTAAATTCTCTGTCCAGAAGCGCCATCGTGGCTATGCCAATATTTGTAATGCTGACTAATTTCATCTCTTATACTAGAAACAAGGGGGGTTAGCGCCTCAATGACTTTTTCGTTACCACCCTTCCTCGTGAAGCCAAGATTCATTTTCATTTTTGATGACTCGGCAATACTTTTTTTGGTATCTTTGGCGATAGCAGCGTCAAAAGTGCTTCCTCCTATCGGAACAGTGTTGCTAAGCCAAATGGCCTTCTTCCCAACAATAGAAAGGATTGTGTTTTCACTTCCAATGTTTATAAGCATATAAAAATCATCGCTGTCACGCGGAACAACCGCCCTCGCCGCAGCCGACGCTTCAACTTCCAATGTTATAGGTTTTATCCCAGCAGAGGTAACTACATCTACATACTGGTTAACAATTTCAAGGGGCATAACTGCCACATTGGCGACAATATAACCAGGTTTACCTTCGTTTCTTTCCAGAACTTGATAGTCAAAAATTACTTCGGATGGACTAAATGGAATATATTCCTCCAGCTGAAGTTCTATGCTGCTTCTTATTTGATCATCAGGCAAAACTGGCAACTTGATGTTAAAAAAGAAAGCCTGTTCTTCTGGAAGAGATATGCAAGCCCTATCTATATCATATCTGTCGCGGATACTCGCTAAGGCTTCTAAAATACCTCGCATTTTATCTTCGCCTTTGGTCCCGATCTTGGCCACATAATGAGTACCGAAACGACCCAGGCCTACGCTGCCCCCTTTTTTAACCAACTCCACAACCCTAACATGGCTATTTGAAAGGTCTAGCCCTATCAAAGGTAGTCTCAAATAATCCGGAACGGGAAAATATTTAAAAAATCGCCCAGCCATTACTTTTATTATACTACGGCAACAGAAAGGCCATATTAACAATGTGGCTAAGAAACTACAGGTTACCTAGAAAAAATTATCTGTTTTTACCCTTGTCTATGTAACTTTTTAATATAAGGGCAGCCGCAGAAGCATCTATCTTTTCTATATTACCCTGCAGTCTTTGCGCCTCGGCAGTAGTTAACGTCTCGTTTTCAAATTCAACAACAGGTCCAAGCCCCTTTATTAATCTACCGGCCAACATTTTAGCCCCAGAAGCGATATCTAAGTTTTCCTTTCCCCTAAAATCGACAGAATGACCAATTATTATTTTGGCTGTTTTTTTATCTTTAAAAATTTTCTCAATCTCTTTCGCCAAATTTGAAGAATTTTTCAATACACAAAACGGCATGGCAAAAAACCCACTTTCGTCTGAAAGCGCAACACCCACCCTTTTTGTGCCATAGTCTATGCCCAAGAGACGCATGCGACTAATATAGCATAATTTGATTTTATGGCCATTTCTGGTAGTATCTTTTCATATATTGATAAATAAACATGGAGGGGTGTCCGAGTGGTCTATGGAGATAGTCTTGAAAACTATTAAGTCCGAAAGGGCTTCGCGAGTTCGAATCTCGCCCCCTCCGCCTTCGCCCGCTATGGCGGGCTTCGGCGGACACAGTCCGCTAGAAAAAAAATTAAAAAAATAAATATATGAAATTCGGTGTTTATGTGGGGAGGTTCAACCCCATTCACAAAGGCCATCAGGCAGTAATAGACAAAATGCTGGCCGAGCACAGCGAAAAAGCCAGCTTGGTTATCATAGGAAGTTCCAATGCCCCTGTCTCTTTGCGACACTTCTTTTCTTACCGAGAAAGAAGCGATTTTATAAAAAAACTATATCCGAACCTAAAACTCATAGGATTACCAGATTTCGGAGACGATCACGAGTGGTTAAATGCTCTCGATGACACATTACGCGCTGTAGATTTTAACCCAACAGATGTGGAATTTTTCGGAGGGTGTGTCGAAGACATCCGTTTCTTTGCAGACGACGGCAGAAAATACAAGGTACTAAACCGTTTCGACGGAACAACCCCCAAAATATCGGCCACAGAGATACGTGACGCTTTAATTTTTGACAGACCACTTGCTGGATATCTAGATGAAAAAATCAAAGATGACATCAAGGAACTTTTCAAAGAAAAGTGGGAAAGGTTTAAGAGAATGTAACATTTTTTCACTTAATTTTTTAGAAGACTACCTTTAGCATATCCACTTTCTCTCCTAACTACCGCTATCGCGGTTCTTTTAATTGTCATATTATTAAGTGATTAGAAGTAAACTATAAAATAAGGTAATGATGTATTATTACAACGGTTTTGGGAGCATGATGTTCATGGGTTGGTTTGTGTATATTCTAGTGGTCGCCTTGCTCATCCTGGGAATTGCTGCTTTGTGGAAATATATAAATAAAAAATAACCTCCGCGCCGTTTTTGCCCGCAGACAACATTTCACATGCTAAATAAAGAAACAAAAGCGCTTCTTTTTGCAGACATAGTATGGTTTTTCGGTGAAGGAATGCTTGGTCCCCTTTTTGCTGTGTTCACAGAAAAAATAGGAGGAGATATTTTAAACATATCCTGGGCATGGGCAACATACTTGATCGTCACAGGAATATTGATTGTCGTCTTTGGAAGACTATCAGACAAAAAACTTAGCAAAAAACATCTAGTCTTGTGGGGTTATATTCTCAACGCGGTCCTCACCTTTTGTTATTTATTGGTCAAAAATCCGATGCAACTTTTGTTTCTCCAAGCGGGACTTGGCATCGCTGCCGCCATGGCAACCCCAACATGGGACGCACTATACTCCGAGTACGAG
>JBAZWX010000005.1:0-7744 GCA_041660145.1 Minisyncoccota bacterium
TCTTTAGCAAAATCTGCCGCTGTTTTTGCATCATGAATTACAGGCTCGGTCACAAGTTCCATAAGAGGCAACCCGGCACGATTAAAATCGATCAAACTATCGGTCGATTTTGGATCGTGAAAAGATTTGGCAGTGTCCTCCTCCAAGTGAACTCGGGTTATATCTACTCCGTTTAATTTTCCGCCGGAAACCAATGGATACTTGTACTGCGTTATTTGATATCCTTTTGGAATATCGGGGTAAAAGTAACTTTTACGGTCAAATTCGGTAAAGTCGGCCAGCTTAGCGCCAAGAGCCAAGCCAATTCTAAGCATGTGCCGCACGGCCTCTTTGTTTATAACAGGAAGACTGCCCGGCTGAGCCGTACAAACAGGGCATATATTTATGTTAGGTATTTCCTCGTCTGGATCATTCTTGCACTGGCAAAACATTTTCGTCTTTGTTTTTAACTCCGAGTGAATTTCCAGACCTATTGTTGGTATGTATTCCATGAGGAGGATTATATCAGCAAGCGAGGAGCATGTGAACAAGTACTCTTGTGCACGATGTCCGAGCGAAGTTGATATATAAGAGCCGTAGGCTACTTTTTATATAAAGCGGGGAGCATGGGAACAAGGTCTAGCCTTTTCCCATGATATTTATTGAGCACGCGTACCCCGTGAAAGCGGGGTCGCTCAAGTCCCTGCCTGCGCAGGCAGGTCGGCGCCTCCGCCAGCCGGCGGAGCGCTGCGAAGTCTCAATAAATGTCATAGAAAAAGTCTAAAACATTTAAAAAAGAAAGCGGCCTCCCACTTGCGGCGGGAGGCCAAAACTACTCGAGTATCTAAACACAAAACTGGTTGGGAACTTGATTACTTTGAAGGAGACGCGACATCCTCTTCTGTTGTATCCTCGACGACAGGAATGTTCTTGCCAGCCTTCTTGGCAGCAAGAGCACGCTCGTACTTACGAGTCATAGCCCTCCTCTGTTCCAGGACGGCAGCATCGGCCTTATCGGCAGAAGCGAAAACACTCTTGATCTCGGGAAACTCATCAGTCATACCAAAAACCTTCTTGAGCTCACTCCGGAACACACCACGACTTCCAGCAACTTCCTTGACTCCATTGGCCAACACAACGAGAGCATCAACAGGCCAATTCTTTCCGAGGTGTCTGACAGCCTTGGGGCAAAGATCCGGCTCACGGGCAATGTAACTTGCCAAAGCAGGCAACAAAGCGGGGGCAACAGACTTTCCAGCCCTCGATAGGTCAAGAAGCATGTCAAAGACATCAGAAGGGCGCGCATGCCTGGACATATCGACGAGCTCTGCAACCTCAGGAGTCAGCTGGGAAAGGACGCTCTCATCGAAAGACTTGACCATGGACCCCAGGAATTTCGGGGCAAAGAACGGGTAACTATTTGCAACATCAGTGGCGAGCAACTTGATAGCCTCAACAGGGAGCCTTCTCTCGGCTTCCAAGAAACGCATGGAGTAGAGAGCGGAATCGAAAGAGATGACAAGCTTCGCAGCATCATTAGAACCCAACTTATCAAAGATCATAGCGGCCACATCCGCAAACTGGTTCTTCACCATTTGCATCGCGACCTTCTTACCAGTCCGACGGCTAACCAACTCGGCAAATTCGTAAGCCGAACGATCAGCAGCATCCATATAACGGCATGGGTCTTCCTTCCTGACCACTACCCGGTCCTTCATCCTGGCCTCCTTTCTGGCCCGATGCTGTGGTTGGTAATCTAATTAAGCAATATACCTAACTTCCTCATCCAAGTCAATACCAAATTTTTCCTTGACAAGAGCCTTAAGTTTTTGAGAAAGAGAGACGACATCATCAAAAGTTGCCCCACCATTGTTCAGGAGAACATTGCAATGAAAATCGGAAACTGCCACGCCTCCTACAAACTGCCCTTGCCCACCAGCCTCTTGCAAAAGATAACCTGCTGGCACCTTCCCTTCTATTATTTTAGCTGGATCTATTTTCTCGAGAACTTCTTTTTTGAGCGACTTAGCCACAATGTTCTTAAAAAAACTTCCGGGGCATTTTAGACCTTTAGGATATTTTTTATTTCTAGTAGCAATTATATCGTCTCTGATTTTTCCTATGTCAGTACTCGGATTCTGCAAGGCCAATTCGGCACGCAAGATACAGAATCCACTATTTTTTAAAGAACTGTCACGGTAAGAAAAAGCGCAGTCCTTTTTTGACATCCATCTGGACTTTTCGCCATCGTAAATTTGTACACGCTTAACAACTTCAGAAATTGAGTGACCATAAGCCCCGGCATTTCCGACCAATGCGCCGGCCAGCGTTCCAGGTATGCCGGCCAAAGACTCTACCCCAGCAAGACCACCATCGACACAAAAATTCACCAAGTCCAAAAGCAAAACAGAGCCATCACAATCAAGAGAAAGACCACGTTGTTTTACAAAACCTCTTACGGCGAGTTCTTCTCTTTTAGGAGATAAAATTTTAACGACCAACCCACTCACCCCTTTGTCGCTAATCACAACATTGCTACCACCGGACAAAACAACAGTTTTAAGGGCAATGGCCTTGGCCTGAGAAACAACAGACAAAAGTTCCTGGCTACTTCCCGCTTCAACAAAATATTCTGCCGGCCCGCCAATTCCAAACGTTGTATAAGGACCAAGCTCTACTCCTTCCCTGACTTCAAAACCAGAGAATTTAGGCTTACTCATATAAATATTATAACACGCAAATTTAAGGAAAATCACCAACCAATATCGGGGTTTAAAAAACGAAAACGCCTCTCTTTGCCGACGGCAAGTAGAGGCGCGCAAAACTTATCTGGATAAACCGGTTAAAGTGGCCTACAAATTATCGTTGACAGAGCCTTTGAATCTTCCTATAGAGGCACAAAACCACAGTGGTATTCGCGATAACAGACTCTGCCAGCCAAGCAGACACGACAACGAACCAACAGAGAGGCAATGAAATGTTGATCGCAGCAGTGGTAATGGTGGCACTACTAAACAAGATAAACAGATAAAGGACTGAGACCGCAAAAACAGTTACATACCAAAGAATCGCTCCCATGATCTCAAAAAATGTCATCGGACAACGCATATGCTCGGCAGGGAATGTTCTCTCCGTCCCAATTTCGTGAATCGTGTTGTTCAGAGTAAGGACAAACGCCCAAGCAGCATATTCGGGCGTTCGGTACCCAAGTACCCAGCAAACAGCAACGACCAAAAATGAGCTGACAGACAAAAACGCCATTCCTAGGGTACGACTGAGCGAGAAAAAAATCTCCTTGAAAATCCGACCTCCGGAAAAACCGATGATAGGCAGAAGCTCAATGATGTTGAAAAAAGTAGCGATGAGGACAGCGATTGCAAAGAAGATGTCGTCGGTGAAGTAAAGACACACCAGAAACACCAGAGGCAAGATCAATCCGGCAGTGCAAGCTGTTAGCTCTGCATATGCGCCCACACGTCGGTAGGGATTGGTTGGACCATCGGTAAATACTTTGACTCCCAAGAACGGGGCAAACATGAAAGCGATACTGCGAACAGGTGTTTGGTTGCGCAGATAACCAAAGACAAGGCCCAACCCACGGACACCATGAACACCAATGATAAGCAGTGCTGTTTCCAACTTGGCGCCAAAAACCAGATAGAAAAAGAGTGTGAGCAAAATCCAAAATGCAGACTCAGGACAAAATACGATGAAAAGAAGATTTTTCAGATCAGTCCAAAGACTTTGCTGGCCCTGGATTTCCGTGGTCTCGTTGTTTTCCATTTTCCTCTCTCCTTGTAACTCTCTCCAGATATTCACCTTACAAAGGACCTCATATCAAGTTACCTTGCCAGCGGTTGTTGTCAAGAGATGGCTATATATTGAACCATACAAAATTTTCTGCTATAGTTTTTTCGTTACATAATTGCGCGTGTAGCTCAGTTGGTTAGAGCGCGTCACTGATAATGACGAGGTCCCAGGTTCGATTCCTGGCATGCGCACAAAACGAATGAACCGGATGCGAAAGCATTCGGTGATTTTGTTTTGAAGCAGCATGCCAGGAATCGAACGGCGGAGCTAATGCTTCGCTAAAAGCGAAGCAGCGAGCCGGTGCCCAGACAATCCGCCAATCGGCGGATTAGTCGAGGGAGATTCCTACCTGCCCGTCCGCAGTTTGCCAGGGGTAAACGAAGGCGGGGCATGCGCACCGCGTAAAGACTTGTTTGCAACAAGTCCACGCGGCTTTGCCAAGTGGACGAAGTTAAAACTTAGTCTTTAGCGAGTCGCGTGAAAATAAAGACCAACAAAATGTTGGGGTTTATTTTCACGCGACAACCTGGCAAGACTACACAAAAGAACCCCGCCCTCTGGCGGAGTTCTTTTGTTTTTAATCGAAATTAAAAAATTTTATCCTTCGTGGACTTGTCCGCTCTCAAACTCTTTTTTAATCTCTTCTGCGCGACGTTTTGACGATGCATCTCTTTGCGCAAGAAACTCTGGGTTCCTAGTGGCGAGTCTTTCCCTTAAACTCATTGTTTTAGGTGCTGGAGCTTCTTTTTTTGGTCCCAATCCCAACTCGGCCTCAATGGCTGTAATTCTATCACTCAACTCACTTATTTCTTTTTTACTTCCACCACGTCCATCATAAGTTGCCTGTCGAAGTTCCGCCCTCAGAAGCTCTAGCTGTTTCTCTTTATCAGATTTTTCTAAATTATTTGTCTCAAATCCCATATTTTTGTAGATAAGTTATTTTTTAATACATCCACATTATGAACGTGGTTTATTTATTCGTCAAATTGCAAAAAATCCTCCGCCGGCCACAAAACGGCAGAGCGGAGGCAAAACATACTCGTAGCGTTAATGATCATTGGGCTTGCCTTCTAAAGTACTCGAGGAATTTTTCGTAAATCTCGGGAAGAGCCTTTGCTAAACACTCCGGTTCATCACAACAAAGAAATCGGTCAACCTTATTACTGGCAAGCCTCCTTTTTCTGGTTTCAACAGTCTCTTCGAAAAGATGGAACGCCAACTCTCCACAGAACCTACATGGGCCAGGCATATCCAAGCCGGAAGCATCACCATAGAGTTCAATGAAATATCTTTCATCCCTTGTTTTATCAATCGAGAAAAACACTCGTGGTTTTTCCTGTTTCTTTTGTTTGCTCATACCAAAGACCTCCTTGTTTATTAAAACATTAAAATTTAGTTCTGGGAAAATTGCATCAGGAAAGAAAAGTGATATATTTAGCAACGAACGAAGCCTTTGCAAAGGAGGTAAAAGTGCAAAGAGCGGCGGCTGGTCTGATCATTGTCATTGCATTAGTTTTGATCGCCTGTGCGTCCCCTGTTTTTGGAGAAAATCTCCCTGTCATTACCCAGCGTTTTGTGGCCCATCAATCTATCATTGAAGTAAGTTCCTGGGCGTGTCCTGTTTTTGATCCTGGAGATAAATACTTCGCCACAACCCTATTCAGAGATGGCAAGCCACACCTAAAAATGGCGCTGGAACAGCTCCGTGCTGCCGGCTACAAAGATACACAACTTTACACGTTCAGATACGCAGTCAAGTGGATTCACAACCCGCGACCATTCTCTGTTTTCAGCGCCGATAATGGAGAGAGATTCTCCTTTGCTCTACCGATAGATGCATCTGTGTTTGATCCGACAAAATCCGGATCTGTTACCCTTACTTTCATTGGCCTCGCTACTTCCAGACCATCGCCAACTTGGACATCCCTAGTATTTATGCCTGGAGCATATCCGTCGCCCAAGCACCTGCCAAGAATTAAAGTGTATGGAGCACCGACAGGAGTTAGCCTATCCCACGGTGCGATAGGGAAAACAGATGATGCTACGTTTAGCAAACTCGTTTCTGAAAGATACGAAAGGTTTTTGTTTTTGGCCATCGGCAGGCAAAATGATTACAACCCTAGCCCCTTCTTGTCGTCACCAAACAGCGCCCGCCTGCTAATAGGCAACATCGAGACCCGATAAATTTATAAAAAGAACTCTTCCTCCCCCGCCCCCGGCGGGGATATTCTTTTTGTGATTAAACAGCAAAAAGTTTTTGAACCTCCAGCCTTCGCTAAACCTAAAATAACCCCACCATAAAGGTGAGGTTATTTTAGTTAGTAGTTTTTTGTTGCCTTCTTTCTTTTGCCACGCTCTACTGCCATTTGAACTCTTGGCAGAGCTGGTCCATTGAATCGTGTTAGAACCATCACAGCTCCGATCCGCCGGTAGGCGGATGGAACCGACCTATCATTTCTTATCGCCGAAGCGAAAGAAAAGAATCTTTAAAATAATCCACGAGCAGCTTCCGCTACCCGTGCCTTGTTACGACTTAACCCCTGTCACCGAGCTTACCTTAGGCCCTCTTGCGAGAGACTTCGGGTATTCCCGGCTCCCTTGGCTTGACGGGCAGTGAGTACAAGACTCGAGAACGTATTCACCGCAGTATAGCTGACCTGCGATTACTAGCAATTCCGGCTTCATGGGGACGAGTTGCAGCCCCCAATCCGAACTTGGCCTGGCTTTGGAGATTTGCTCCGTCTTTCGACATTGCGCCTCTTTGTACCAGGCATTGTATCATGTGTGTGGCCCAGGGCATCTAGGGTCATGCTGACTTGGCGTCATCCTCGCTTCCTCCCGCAAAATACGGGCAGTTTCATCTGACACTTATAACAGACGATGAGGGTTGCGTTCGTTACCCCACTTAAGGGAACAACTCAAGCCACGAACTGACGACAGCCATGCAACACCTGTCCAGCCGTCCTTGTGAGACGCTACAAGTTTCCTCGTAGCTTCGTCTGGATGTCTAGCCCTGGTAAGGTTTTTCGTTTAGATACGAATTAAACCACATGATCCACTGCTTGTGCGAGTCCCCGTCTATTCCTTTGAGTTTTAGCCTTGCGGCCGTACTACCCAGGCGGTTCTCTTAACGCGTTAGCTTCGCCTCTCAGAGGGTCGATACTCCGAAAAGCCAGAGAACATCGTTTAGGGCGTGGACTACCGGGGTATCTAATCCCGTTCGATCCCCACGCTTTCGTGCACTCAGTGTCAGGAACGCACCAGTGTGCTGCTTTCGCCTTTGGTATTCCCCATGATATTAACGGATTTCACCCCTACACCATGAGTTCTGCACACCTCTTGCGCCCTCCAGTCTTGCCGTATCTCTTGCACTTTCCCGGTTAAGCCGAGAGTTTTAACAAGAGACTAACAAAACCACCTACGCACCCTTTACGCCCAGTAATTCCGGATAACGCTTGGAGCTCACGTATTACCGCTGCTGCTGGCACGTGATTTGCAGCTCCTTATTCTTGAAGTAACATCAATAGTATCGCGAACGACACTAATTTCTCCTTCACAAAAGGTCTTTACGCCCCTAAGGACTTCATCGACCACGCGACGTCGCTCGATCAGGCTTTCGCCCATTGTCGAATATTCTCGGCTGCTGCCACCCGTAGGTGTATGGACCGTATCTCAGTTCCATCGGTGGGGGTCAGGCTCTCACCTCCCCTAGGCGTCATAGCCTTGGTGGGCCATTACCCCACCAACTAGCTGATACCCCGCAGGCTGATCCCAAAGCGCATTGCTGCTTTACCCTACACCTTGCGGTAAGGGTCCATCGGACATTACCCCGTCTTTCGACGAGCTGTTCCCGACTCTGGGGTTCATTCCTACGTATTACTACCTCGTTTGCCGGTGCTCTTGCGAGCCCCTTGACTTGCATGCCTTATCCACGTCGCCAGCGTTCATCCTGAGC
>JBAZWX010000005.1:7754-21052 GCA_041660145.1 Minisyncoccota bacterium
GTAGGTGTATGGTCCGTGTCTCAGTACCATCGGTGGGGGTCAGGCTCTCACCTCCCCTAGGCGTCATAGCCTTGGTAAGCTTTTACCTTACCAACTAGCTGATACCCCGCAGGCCAATCTTCAAGCGGATTACTCCTTTACCCCGAAGGGACTATTTGGGATTACCCCGTCTTTCGACGAGCTATACCAATCTTGAAGGGTTGTACCTACGTATTACTACCTCGTCTGCCGGTGCTCTTGCGAGCCCCTTGACTTGCATGCCTTATCCACGTCGCCAGCGTTCATCCTGAGCTAGGATCAAACTCTAAAAAAAGAGTTTAGAAACAATTCTCTAATAAATTAGAGAACAATACTCTAAAAAAAATAGAACGTGACAAAAGAAAAAATACAACTTAATTAACTACTTACTTGGCACTATCTTATGTTGCGTTTTCAAAGTCCCCGAATTTACAGGTGATACCTATTATATTCATATGAAAAATTAAGTCAAGCCTGCCCAACTTTATACAGAAAGTTGGGCAGGCGCAGCCATGAATCCTGCGTGGTTCATGGCAAGATACCCAATCCGCCCCAGGCGCCCATCTACCTCGGGCAGGGATTCTCTCCGCCTGATGGCGGATTGCTCAGCCTCGCGCCGGCCGCGCTCCGGAGTCTCTTCAATCGGTACAGCATAGCCCATCTTGACCAGAGAGAGGGAGGGGGGACAAAGCAAAAACCCGCCAAACTACGGCGGGCGCCCACACATGGTGGGAAAAACGGGGCAAAACCCTCCTGCGTCTACCTCCGGTAGACTACAGCGGGCAAGGCAAAGAAATTACTTGGACTTCAGAGCGGAAATCACTTCAGCAAGCTGAGACCGAGTTTCGGCGAGCTCCTTGGCAAGCGCGTCCATCTTCTCGTGATCAGCCTTGCGGGCACGAACACTGGAAATCTTCTCGCAAAGACCATCGAGCAAAATTCTTTCGACCGCATCCACACGGCCTCGGAAAGAGGGGGTGTAAGAACTCCGTCCTCCTCGACGAACTGGGGCAATGGCTATTTCGTAAGTCGTATAGAAATTGTCCAGAACCGAGAAGAACTCTTGGGTGACTTCGCGCAGTCTCTCCAAAACCACCAAATGATCGGCCGGCCTTTCGACCAGACCATCGGTCAAACAAGAAAACGTGGTAGCCTTGGAAAGTTCGAAGACCGCATCAATGAGAGCATACAACTTGGCTTGAGGAGTGATATCGAATTCGAGATTGTCGAAAACCGTGAGAAAAGGCACGCCTCGACGAACGTAGCCGATAGCGCTAGCAACAAGAAGAAATTCGAGAAGTTCAGCGGCAACACTATCCTTGAAAACCAACATCTGATCGGGACGCAAGCCCAACTCATCAAGGGCCAGCTCTCTTCGATCTCGATAACCGTGCTTCCTGTCAAGAACGTCACTAATCATGGCAACAATCCGTTCAGCTCCGATCTGATCATCGGCACTAGCCGCGCCAGCAGCCTGGACAAGCATGGCTTTGATCTCGGCGTTAACCTCAGGTGGACGATCCTCGGGGGCAACCTCTCTCACCGTCTTGCGGTGATACATGCCCAACAGCTTGCGGTAATACTCCCACGCTTCGTCTTCTCGTTCATGGAGGAGAAGCCACAAGGCAACCTTGGTGCCGTGATTGATCTCGGCCTCGGCAGCCATACCACGACCATAGCAGTCACGAAGCTGTTTGAAATAACCGGCAGCATCACCAAGACTGGCCTCGAGGGCTTCTCTGAAATTGGCAGGAGTCAAAATGACGGAGCTGGCATCCCCTAGCGTCACGTCTTGGGTTCCAGCAGGAGGAAGTTCTTCTTCGGAAAAGTCTTCGAGAGCATCGGGAAGAACATCATCAGGCAAAACACTGGGACTTGCGGCATCACTAGCCACGGGACACCTCCGGTGTCATGGGTCATGGGCCCTTGCCCGTTCGCGTTTTGTAATTTCTTTGTTTGGCAACGAGCTACATCGGCTCTGTTTAGCCACAAATCACATAATTCACAGGATTATTGTAAACTATATGGTTTGTGGCTAAGGTGCCCTTTCATTGGTATCTTTTGCCAAGCTATCACAAAAGAATGGTAGTGTCAAGACGTCAAAAAAGTTACCAGCTGTTATACTCAAAACGGACGGTACAGAAAGGAGACCACGTGCACAAATTAAGAACAGCTTTCGCGCTCGCGTTTGCCTTGTCAATCATAATGGTTAGTGCTTCCCTCGCAGAAGGCACAATGCCAGGATGGGTTTTGAAGTTTAAAGCTAAGGCCGTTATGCTGGGAGTAAAGTCTGATAACCGACCATATTTGTACCCCCAACCCAAGCTTTCAATCCTAAAGGAAACAGGCAGGGGCGACTGTGTTGCCTGGGCAAGACTAATGTCTGAAACCTTGCTCGAAGATGATATTGTTTCGTTTTCACTTATCACCTTGGCCCACAATCTCGAAAAGGGTAAGGACCCTGGACTAAACCATGTAGTGACAGTCATCGACTATAAAGGTGAGCTCTGGTATCAAAGTAATTGGTGGGTGAAAAAGTATGCCAGTCACGATGAGGCACTAAAAGAGATTGCCAAAGACGAGGAATGGCCAAACGGAGCAATTGCAGTACACACAGAATCCGTGACAGAAAATTACTCCAAAGAGTTCGGAAATAGTAAATAGTCTGCGTTTTTGGAAAGATAAGCCCCCCGCGTCCACCAGTTGGCAGAAGCGGGGGTTTATTCGTTTCCCAAACAATTACTGAAGCTCTTTGAAAGTTATCTGCAAACCCATTTTGGCGGCTGCAGTAATAAAATTTTTGACAACTTTTTGTCTAGACCTTATGGTCCAGTGTTCCTCCGCAGTAAAAAGAGAAAGGTCCTCTAGAGCAGCCACAAGCAAAACACGCTCTCTGTCACCTTTTTTGTAAGGTCTATTCATCACATTACAGACACGGTCAGAGGCCGTGACTTCCCACACTCCGTGGCCGTCACATACCATAGATCTCCATGTTGATTTATATTTATCTCTAAATTCAGGCACAAACTGGAAATGCGACTCTATATCCTCAGGAGATGGTGGGTCGATATTCTCTGTTGCATTACATTTTGGATGAATATGGACATTAACCAAATTAGTTCCTGATATATCATTCGGCCGGTTACGCAAAACGTTAAATTCGGCGTCAAATCTATTTTCCTCACAATTCTCGCCAACATCATACCACATACCAGTTTTCTCAGAAAAAACCCACATGTCCTCGACTTTGCTATCTTTGGCCAGTTCGTTAATCCTGCGCAACCCGCCCTGTAAAGTACCGGAACAATTCTTGCCCGACTTAGACGAAATGGTAATTTCATTATCAGAACCAAAGGCACAAGAGACAAACAAACAAAAAAGCAGCCAAAATAGCAAACCTTTCCTGATGCGACTCATGCCCGAGACTTCCTCCTTTCGTCTGGTAGATACGAAATCGTCACTTTATCATACTTGCCTTAATCCGACCGCCCATGTGAAAACGGAATTTTAGGATTTCGGCCATACTTTTGCGCTGGTTTCTAACTGGAAGAAAGTCGCCGGGGCAAAGATAATCTATTTGTCTCCCCTCCCAAATTTCTGACACCAGAATATAGTAGACGTAAAGAAGTTCTCGCCGAAATGCCTTTTCAATTTCATTTGGAGTAAGATCCAAAAAAATTTTAGGATGAACAACGATAAGAAAATTCTTACTGGTACCCCAAGTAAACATCGAAAATTCGGCGACATCGCCCGAAACAACAATTCCTAGAGGAAACTTGGAGTTGCAAAATTCAAGAGTTCCATATTCCAACCATCCTGGGTCAGAAAATTTCTTTGCAGCCTTGATGAAACATTCGTCCAAAATCTTGTCTTGTTCGGGACTTACTGTCGACCCTACTTCCGCTGGTTCGGCTAGCAAACCAACAATTGAAGTGCTGCCGCCGTACGTCAGAGGACTTGCGCTAATGCTATTGAAGGCAAGAAAAACACAGACAATAATCCAATTAAGGCAGCTCACGATAGTTACTCGACTTTCTTGTCTTTCCCCAAAAACTTGGAACGCTCGGCAGGAGTCAGCTCATCTTTGATACTTTCAAGGTAACGTTCCCTCTTGGCCTGAATACGCCTTTCTGCTCCTTGTCTAAACTTGAAAATTTCTACCTTAGATTTCCTCTGTCCTCTAATTTTGGCAAGATCTCCATTCCCCAAAAATTTCACACGACGGCCTTCCCAAACATCAGCAACAATATACGTATACTGATGATAAAGTTCGTGAAAGAAAGCCTCTTCCAAACGTCCGGGGCTGAACTCTGCCAAGGCCCTTGGATGAACCCCGACTATAAAACCACCGTAAGCTCCCCAAGTTGTCATCGGAAAATCAGCGATGTTTTCGGTCACCGCAATTGTAACCACAACCTTAGAGTTCAAAAAATCGATGGTGCCATAATCTACCCAATCAGAGTCCATAAACTTTTTAGCAGCTCTAGAGAAACGCTCCCTAAGGAGCTTCTCTTGTTCAGAAGTCACCTTGAAATCATCTTTATCGTTCTCGCCAAAATCGATACCGGCAAAAGCACTGTTTAGGATATCTTCAACCTGACCCTTGGAAGAACCAAGAGCCGATGACATAACTGCATCAGCGCCAGATTGAACTATAACTTCGCCGCGAACACCAGAGAAGGCAACAAACAGAACAAAAAACAGAGTGCAAAGTTTTCTTGTCACAGACACCTTCCTTCTTTGTGCCCCTCTCAGTTGTCAAAGAGGCCCAAATAAATTTTATCATCTGGAGTTTTGACAACAACAAAAGATGCTCGGGTGAGCATCTTTTGATTAAAGTCAAAATTTGTGGTTGCAACTATTTTTGATACTTTCCCTCGCCGGCGATGAGAACCAAAAGTGGCACAGACATAAATACAGACGAAAGTGTTCCAAAAATAACACCCATGGACATTGTTAGAGCAAAAATCTTTGTTGTATCACCTCCAAAGACATACAAAACAACCAGGGACAAGAAAACTGTTAACGACGTAGTTATAGACCTACCGACAGTTTGTCTTAAGCTTATACCAGCAATGTCTACAAGTTTTTCGTTTTTGTGAACTTTTAAGTTCTCGCGGATTCTATCAAACACAACGATGGTATCGTGTACAGAATATCCAAGGATCGTCAAAATGGCAGTAACGAACAAGGCATCTATTTCGTATCCTAGATAGTGACCCAACGCTGCAAAAATTCCGACAGGAACAAAGACGTCGTGAACCAAAGTCGCCACAGTAATCATTCCATATTTCCACGACTTAACTCTGAAAGAAACCTGTCTGAAGGCAAAGGCAATGAAAAGCATTATGCACAAAATAACCAAAATGATCGCCTTTATAGCATTTGCCTTTAATTCCTGGCCGATAGATGGACCGATAGAATCAGATCTTCTTATTTCTATTTTGTTCGAGGCCCCAGCGGCAAGAGTTGTAATAACCTCGTTTTTATCTGTTTCAGATAGCTCTTTGGCCTTAATCACCAGGCCCTTGTCTCCAGAAGTCTGAACTATAAAGTCACTGCCCAGAGCTTTTATTCCAGAAAGGGAACTTTTTATTTGGGAGACATCTGGCCTTGCATCCAAATAGGCAATTTCAATTAGCGTACCTCCGGTGAAGTCGATACCGAAGTTTAGTCCGAAGTACCAAAGAGAAAGTATCCCTGCCAAGGTCACCAGAACAAATAGAGATACAAAAAATTTACTATTTCTTGCTACAAACATATTTTTACGCTCTTAGACCTATACCGAATAAAAATTTAACAAAGCCACGTGCTTCCTTAAAACCAAGCGCCACCAAAAGAGTATTTGTGACAGTAATTCCGCTGAACATACTTACCAAAACACCCAAACCAAACACTAAGGCAAAACCCTTAACCAAGCTTGTTCCCATCCAAAACAAAATTATCGCCGTTATTATGCTTGAAAGGTTGCTGTCGCGAATAGAAGTCCAAGCCCTTGCTGAACCAGAACGAATGGCGTTTTCCAGACCGCTTCCAGAAACCAGCTCCTCACGTATCCTTGAGAAGATAAGAATGTTGGCGTCTACAGCCATACCGATGGAAAGAATGAAACCAGCCAAACCGGCAGAAGTTAGTGTTACAGGAATAAGTTTGAACAGTGCCAACATTAACACAACGTAAAAAGTGAGAGATATACTAGCCAAAAATCCAGGTAGTCTGTACCAGATTATCAAAAATATTATAATCGCCAAAAAACTATAAATTGCGGCTGCAATACTTTTATTTATAGCCTCCTGCCCCAATGATGGGCCTATCGTCTGAGTCGAGAGAAGACTGATAGGAATAGGAAGGGCTCCGGCATTCAATCTACCAACGAGAATCTTCGCCTCCTCTGGAGTGAAATTGCCAGAAATCACTGCTTTACCATTTGGTATTGCCTCTCTAACAACTGGTGTAGAAATCGCTACTCCATCCAGGTAAATAGCGACTGTCTTGCCCACATTATCTTTGGTTATCTGCTCAAAAAGCTGACCGCCTTCTGTGTTAAACTCGAGAGCTACTGATGGAGACAAGGATCCAACTTGTGAACCACCAAAATCAAGTGTGGCCTTTTTAAGGAATCGCCCAGAAAGTTCCGTGTTCACGTAGAAAGGATCTTCCTTTATTAAACTCGGGTTAAACCCACCTTTCTGATATCCTGCCATTCCACCGATAGGAGCCAATATTCTATCTCGATCTGCAATTGCTCTTTCTGTCTTAAATTCCAAAACAGGAGTTGCACCAATCATTGCAACCGCATCGCCAACATTTGTAATGCCTGGAAGTTCAACGATTAAACGTTCCTCTGCCCCCGTAAGAGCAAGAGCTTCTTCAACCTGAACTATCGGTTCAGAAACTCCAAAAATGTTTATTCTTCTTTCGATAACCTCTCTAAGAGCTGACATCGAATCTTTAACAGACCCTTTTGTAATAGCCGATATGTCTGCTTTGTAAACTAGGTGGGTTCCTCCATTAAGATCAAGACCCAGCTTGAAAGGGAACTTGCTCATCCAGGAAACGGCCGACGTCTGTGACACATAGTCGAAATAACCTATGGCCACAGCCAGGACAATAAAAAATAGTGCTAAAAGCCTTGTTTTAAACATTAGAGTCTATTATATAGGGCCGGAAAGAGAAGTCAAAGAGAGTTATCTTTTCAATATATCATCGATCCTCCTGGCAATTTTTAGCATATCAACCTCTTTCGCCCCCTTAGTTGTTTCAGCCGCTGTGCCAAGACGAATACCCGATGGATCCACGGGTTTTCTTGAATCAAACGGGATAGTGTTTTTGTTTGCTATTATCCCCTCTTTTTCAAGCCTTTCACTCGCTTCCTTGCCTCCGATTCCAATTCCGCCATTCCAAACATCCACCAAAATTAAATGGGTATCAGTACCACCAGAAATTATACGCCAGCCCAAGCGGGCAAGTTCTTCAGAAAGAGCTCTGGCGTTCTTTATAATTTGAGCTGCATATTTTTTGAAAGCCGGAGTCATGGTTTCACCAAGACACACAGCGACAGCAGCTATGGCATTTTCATGGGGGCCGCCTTGAATACCTGGAAAAACTGCTTTATCTATTTTTTTAGGCAATTCTCGCTCGTCTATTTTTGACCAGATTAAAGCTGCCCTTGGACCACGCAAAGTTTTGTGAGTAGTTGCCGTAACAACATCTGCATATTCGAAAGGCGAAGGATAACACCCACCTGCGACTAACCCAGCAAAATGAGACATATCTACCATTAGATAAGCCCCAGCTGCATCAGCTATCTTTCTGAACTTTTTAAAATCAATGATACGTGGATAAGCAGTATACCCAGCAACAATTATTTTTGGCTTCTCTTTTTTGGCCAACTTTTCAAGAGCCACGTAGTCAAGCATTTCCGTATCAGCAGAAACTCCGTAAGGTACCTGCTGCCAAATCTTTCCTGTGATCGAAACTTTTTGTCCGTGGGTTAAGTGTCCACCATGAGCAAGCTCCATCCCCATTATTTTCTCACCTGGAGGCACCAAGGCTAAGTAAACGGCCAAGTTGGCTGGAGAACCGGAATGGGGCTGAACGTTCACAGCCCATTTTTGATCAGATAAACCGAAAGCCGCCAGCGCTCTTTTTTGGCAGAGTCTTTCAACCTCATCTACTGTAGTGTTTCCGCCATAGTAACGCGCTCCGGGGTAACCTTCTGCGTACTTATTTGTAAGAACAGAACCAAGAGCCTCCAGTACATCGGCAGAGACAATATTTTCAGAGGCAATCAAATTAACAACACTTTTTTGGCGAGCATCCTCTTTTTTTATAAGATTCCCAATTTCTTTATCGATCATAAAAATATATTAAGGTATAACTTAAATCATAAACTGCAAAAAGTTTTACCTTGTTATATCATACCGTCTCTTGTTTAGTAGGCTCCTCTGTTAACTCGGGCATATAACGACCTTCGTCTTTGGTAAGGGCCTCAAGAGCAGAATATAAATAACGATATCCAAACTCTTTAGTTATTTTTGTCCCATCAGCCACAATGGGATAACAAAAAAACTTCCAACCTCCGGGAGACGTTGGGATTCTTCCTAAGGTCAAATTCCAAGCAAGGCGGAAGATAACTCGTACGGTGTCGGGACTGATTTTCACAATTTTTTTATTAAATATACGGGCCATGTCTTCTGCCAAAACAACATCTGCAGGAGCCAAATTATAGACTCTGAAAGACGGCTTAATTCTTAACGGAGAAAAAGCAAACATTCCGACGATATTCGTTATGTCGTCCTCGTGAATATATTGCCTACACCACTCGTCGTTGGCAACCGGGAAAAACGGCATCACGTGTTCAAGATAATACAAAAGACCTTTCTTTTTTACAGTGTATCTTGCCCTTGGACCAGTTATAGAACCTGGCCTAATGACAAAAACCTCAGCGTTTCTCTCGCTCTTCAGATACATCCTTTCCAAAATTCTCTCCACTTCCCTTTTCTCTACTCCATATCGATACTCGTCTTCGCCTAATCGGTCAGTCTCACGAAACTTTTTTGTAATAGTGTTCTCCTCAAAAGCGCCATAAGTTGAAACAGTACTGAAATGAATAATTCTTTTTATGTATGGCTCGCGAAAGACAAATTCAAATAGTTTACTAGACCCCCCTATGTTCCACTTTTTTTGTGTATCCTCCTCGCCGAAGATGTCTCTTATTTGCCACGCGCAATGAATAACAACGTCCGGCCTCTTTTGCGACACGAGTCTCATCCAAGAGTTAGATGTGAGATTTTCTGTAATCCAAAATATCTTTTTATTATCAGCCAGCAAATCTGGCATCGGATCCTTATCCAAAGCAATAATCTCCTCGATATCAGGGCTTTTTGAAAACTGATCCGCTAGCATCGCTCCAACATAGCCAGCTGCACCTGTTATAAAAATTTTTTTTGGGCCAGTATACATAATTATTTACCTAGGCAAGACAACAAAGTTTTTATTGTTTTTAAGGCAATCTCCAAATCCAATGCCAACGATCTGTTCTTTAGATAATAAAAATCGTAGGCTAATCGTTCTTTGGTTTCTTTAACAGAATGTGGTGGCAACAATTGACTTATTTGTGCCCAACCAGAAAGTCCGGGCTTTATCATGTTCCTCATTGTGTAAAAAGGTATCTCCACTTTAAGCTGTTCGCCCAATCCAATAATATCAGGTCGTGGGCCAATCAGGGAAATGCTTCCTGTTAATACACTCCACAATTGAGGCAACTCATCTATTCTGGATTTTCTCAAAAAACTTCCGACTCTGGTTATTTCGTTGTAACGCTCTGTCTGCCATTTGCCCCTATCGCCAGATGTCATGCTCCTTATTTTCCAGACGTTCACAACTTTATTTCCCAGGCCTATTCTTTCCTGACGAATAAATACGGGGCCACCATCATCTAATTTAATTGCCAGATAAACAAACGGGTAAAGAAGCAAAGAGATAAAACCAATAATGAGCGACAAAAATATGTCCATAGCCCTTTTGATAAATAGGTAGACCGGCCTAGGGTCGTTCGACACATTTCTAAAAAACCATACGTCATCGACAAACTTAAGAGGTACTTTTTTGAAAATATCTTCGTAAAAACTTTCTATATCCACAAACCTAATTCCTTCCGCAGTTAACTGAGACACGAGGTTTGGCACATTGCTCGGCAAATCAACTCTAGTATCAACAATTATTGTTTGGATATCTGCTTTCTTTATTTTGTCTAATGTTGCGTCATCTATAAAACCGGCCGAAACAAGGTGGGTGCGATAATTTTCGTTTTTATTTACTTCTTCTGTTATTTCGGCGACCTCATCACCTTTGCCAACTATCAAAACATTTTCTGTACGGCCCCAGTAAACAATGTCGGCAAGGACAAGTCTCCAAAGCACAATAAGCGCCAAAGACACGATTATATATATTATGAGGTTGGCCTTTGGAGATATCGCCACGTACGGCATAAAGTAGAAAAACAACACGGCCAACAAACTGTTAACCGCTTCTGCGTTAAAAATTAGAGTAGGTAACTTTATTTTTATTGCATTTGTTTGTTTGTCATACAAACCTGAGATAAAAAAAACAACTATCCCGACAAGAAACAAAAAGGAAAAAGGCAAAAGGTGCTCAAAGAACACAGACCAGTCCGGTAGAGACCTATACCTCAAAAAGAGAGTTATCCATAAGGCAAGGATAAAAAAGGCCAAATCACCAGCCAGAAGGACAAAAGTCTCTCTTTTCCATCTTATGTTCATAGTAAGATTTTACAACAAATACGGCGCCAATTAAAGCCTTAATTTTGCTCCCCTTTTTGGTAGCATGCGGCAGTGTTATATTTAAAACAATGAAAGACAAGAAAAAGTTAAAGATTCTTTACCTTATAACCAAATCGAATTGGGGTGGTGCCCAAAAATACGTTTATAGCCTAGCCACAAAACTTAAAGACAATTACGACGTCGTTGTGGCCTTTGGAGGAGGAGGAGTGCTTGGAACAGAAGCACCTGGGCCATTAAAAACAAACCTCGAGACCGCAGGTATTAGGACAATTTTTATCCCGGAACTTCAACGAGATGTCTCTCCCATTCGCGAACTTCAAACGGTATTTGCAGCTCTCTGGAAATTGTTCAGAAAAGAAAAACCAGACATAGTCCACTTAAACAGTTCAAAAGCTGGTGGAGAAGGAGCTTTCGCCGCACGTCTTGTTGGCGTACCAAAAATAATTTTCACATCGCACGGGCTAGCTTATGATGAAGACCGAAATATAATCTCTCGTTTTCTAATAAAATTTGCTACGTGGCTAACTTTTGTGCTTTGTCACGATGTCGTCGTAATGTCGCAAGACACATATAATCGTGCATCTTCACTCTTATGGTGCAAAAAACGCGTCCACTTAATTTACAACGGGATAAGCAATCAAATAGACTTCGAGCCGAAAGAGGTCGCCCTCAATAAACTAGGACCGGGAAAGCCACACGACGTTGCCTGGATCGGAAGCATCGGCGAGTTAACCCCAAATAAACGTTACGACCTTTTAATTTCCGCGGCAAAAATACTAACAGAAAAAAACATTAAATTTGTCATATGTCTCATTGGTGACGGAGAAGAGCGACAAAAACTCGAAAATTTAGCCAAGGCAGAAAACGTGTCTGATAAAATAATATTCGCAGGCAACATCCCAAAGTTTGCCGCAAAATATTTAAAAGCCTTCGATATTTTTGTTCTCCCTTCAAAAAAAGAAGGATTGCCATATGTTTTACTTGAAGCGGGCATTGCAGGACTTGCTTGCGTTGGGAGCAAAATACCTGGTATATCAGACATTATCGACGACGAAAAAACAGGTCTACTTTACGATTTTGGAGACAGCCGATCACTTGCGGACAGACTTATACGACTGGCGACTGACTCCGGCCTAAAAAACGAATTGGGAAATAATCTCAAACAAAAAATAGAGCTGAAGTTTTCGGAAGAAATAATGGTAGCTAATACAGAAAAACTTTACAACATTTAAAAGTCTAAACTTCTAGTCCTAAAAACTCATTTCTTATGTCATCGCGGTGGACTGCCCTGGCGTTTTGTCTTAACCCGACCAGTATGCCAAGCCCGGCATACTCGGCCAAAAGGTGTGATCCACCGTAACTCATAAAAGGAAGCGTTATTCCTGTGACTGGCAATATTCCCATGTTCATACCAATATTGATAGCAAAGTGACTAGCCAACATTATAGCCAACCCAACACCAAAAAGAACGCCAAAATTGTTTCCCGACACAAAACTGTTTGCCAAAATTCTGTATATAATAATGGCAAAAAAGAAAAACACGGCCAACACTCCAACAAATCCCCATTCCTCTGCGAAAGCTGCAAAGATAAAATCTGTCTGATACTCTGGTAAAAATTTTAAACGTGATTGAGTGCCATACCCTACCCCCTTGCCCAATAACATGCCTGACCCGACGGCAACTTGAGATTGAAAGGCGTTATAACCAGCCCCCTGAATATCTCGGGTGGGATTTAGAAAAGAAACAATTCTCTCTTTTTGATACGGCAAAAAAACAAAAAACCACAAAAAAATCACCACCGATACGGCCGTCAAAAAAACGTACAATAAATGTTTTTTTGACACACCAGAAACTAAAATCATACCAAGCCAGATAAGAAATATTATAGCGGCAGAACCAAAGTCTGGTTGAAAGAAGACGAGGCTAAAAGGTATAAGGGCATAAATACCAGAGATTATAATATGTTTAAAATCTGCGATCTCTACATGCCTACGAGAAAAATATTTCGCCAAGACTAGAATTAAAACTATTTTCGTAAAATCAACCGGCTGAATAGATATGACTCCTAAAGAAAACCACCCCTTTATTCCTCTTATTCTTCCGACGGCGAACAAACTAGCCAAAACAACGCACGCTAAAATAAACAAGGCAGCCAAAACATCGGCTCTGTTAAGCAGCCTCCAGTCGATTTTAGCAAAAATAAAAAAAACGAGAAGTGAAAATAATAACCAAACAAGTTGCTTATCAAATAATTTATCAGTCTCGACGAAAGAACTCATCGTAACTAATCCCGCACCGACAATGGGCAATGTTGCTACCAACAACACCCAATCCATTCGGTTAAAAAAATTTTTTGCCAAAAATTTTTCTATCATTTCTCGGCTTCGAATAAATCGACTCTCGGCAATATCTCGACGGAAGACCCCCTTGATTCAAAGGCCGCTGGCCAAGTGAAAAATATCTTCTGAGTAGTT
>JBAZWX010000006.1:0-18527 GCA_041660145.1 Minisyncoccota bacterium
CAAGCGTGTTCGCTGTCCCTAAATCAATCCCCAGTTTTTTTGAAAATAAAGCCATGTTTGCAATACCTCTTGATCTAAAACTACACTTTTATTCTAACAATATCAACCCCGATATTTCGGAGCCTTTCTTCTATTTTTTCATAGCCACGATCGACATAGTTTATGTTGTGAACAATAGACTCTCCGTTTCCTAAAATTGCCGCGATTATAAACGCCAAGCCGGCACGAATATCTGGACTTTCCATCTCTCGACCGCGCAAAAGTGTCGGACCCTTAACAGTGGCCCTGTGCGGATCCCACAAACGTATATCTGCACCCATTCTTGCAAGCTCTGTAACATAATTAAGTCGGCCCTCGAAAATGGTTTCAAAGACAAGGCTCTCTCCTTTTGCTTGGGTTAGAAAAACAACCATTGGCGCCTGAAGATCGGTCGGAAAACCTGGGTATTCGTGAGTTTTTATATCTGTGGTAATAAATTCGTTTCCATCGTTCCAAACCACAATCTTGTTTTTACTGCATTCAAGCTTAACACCACACGACAAAAGTGTTTCTGTGAGAGCCTCGATATCTGAAGGGTCACAATTCGCTATCTCAAGTTTTTTTGCACAGAGAGCACCAAGAATCAAAAAACTTCCTGCTTCTATTCTGTCTGGAGGAGTTTTAAAAATTTTTCCTTTGGCAGAAAGAGGACCCGTACCAATAACTTCTATGACAGACGTTCCGGCTCCTTTTATTTTTGCGCCGCACAAATTCAAAAAGTCAGCCAAAACCTTCGTCTCTGGTTCCATTGGCGCATTTTTTATAATTGTTTTTCCTCTCGCCAAAACCGCCGCCATCATAAGTGTTTGAGCGCCCGTGACAGTTGGCTTCTTCAAAAATATGTTCGCCCCAGATAATTTTTTACCTGCAGAAAAAATTCTGTAGCCATGCTCATTTTCATCTACCTTGGCTCCAAGTTTCTGAAAACCGTCAAGAAAAATATCAATCGGACGACTTCCAATAACGCACCCTCCCGGGTGAGGAAAACTGACCTCGCCATATCTAGCTAAAACCGGGCCGGTTAAAACAATTGACGCTCTAAACTTTTTTGATATTTCCTCTGACAAACTGGTAGAAACTTTTTTACCCATTTTTACAGAAAATACTCCGCGAGATTTATGGACAACAGTGGCTCCCATATCCTGTAAAATTTTTATCATATTAAAAACGTCAGAAATTTCTGGAACATTTTTCAAGACCACCTCATCCTTGAACAATACACAAAAGGCAAAAGCCTGGAGGACAGCATTTTTGGCTCCATTTACTTTTATAACACCAGATAATTTTTTCTCTCCAGTAAAACCGGTAATTTTGAAAGCTTCTTTTTGGGCTGTATCCATGGCCCCATTTTAGTCTGGAGCCCATTTTTTTGCAAAATTAGGAGAAAATACTATTTAATTCTGAAGAGGGAGATTTACCATCTATCAAAACTTTTTTTACGGCCAAAAAAACAGGCAGATCATCGATAGATATTTTTGCCAGTTCAAGCCTCTTAAGGAAAAACGGTAGAGAAGAAATGCCCTCACTTTTTACTGTATATTTACCTGTTTTAATTATCTCTTCGCCCAGAGTCCTGTTTTTTGAAAATTTGCTAGAACCAGTTGCCACCAGATCGCCCAACCCAGCCATGGTCACGGCAGTTTCTGGTCTACATCCAAAACCTTTCAAAATTTCACCCATCTCGAAGATAGCAAGGTTTACGTAAGCCCCTTTGTAATTCGATCCCAAGTCAAGAGCGTCAGCTATACCAAGCCCCATTGCATAAATATTTTTCAGCACAGAGGCCATCGACGCCCCAACCACATCGTCACAGTGATAAAGAAAAAGAGATGTCCCAGCAAAAATTTTTGACGTTTCATCGAAAAACTTTTTGTCTCCGGCAAGCGCCGCAGCTGTCTTTATCCCCATTTCAAGCTCTGCCGCCAACATCGGACCGGCAAGAATACCAACCCGATCTTTGCCAAAGGTTTTTACCAAAAATTCACCGGTAAACTCCCCCGACTTCCCCTCAATACCCTTTGTCAGAGAAATTATTTTTGCGTTTTTATTAAAACAACCTTCTACGCTTTTTACGCAATCAGCCATGCACCACGAAGGTATACATAAAAAAATAAATTTAGCGTTCGAAACTAAATCCTTAAGTTCTATCTCCTCAGGCATTCTTGATTTGTCGACATCCCAATAGCCCACGCTAAGACCATTTTTTTGCAACAAATGGCCAACGGCCTTTCCTATATCGCCAGCACCAATAATTGCAACTTCGTAGTTTTTCATATGGATAATTATGCCACAAAAAGTAACGACCCCACCATAGGCGGGGTCCAAAAACACTTTTCCAGAAAAAACAAAACTCACTTGGCAAGATTAACAACAGACATGATATCGCTGATATTCGCCATGGCACCAAGGCCTGTGTCTCCGCAAGCAAGTCGCTTGGAAACAGGATTCACAACTTCAAAACGTCGGCTCTCGGTAAGAACCTTCAGATGGTCCTTTGTTGCCAAATTCAGAAACATAAACGTGTTCATGGCCGGAGCAAGAACAATCGCCTGTCCTGGTCTTGCCGCACAAACAACAGAACTTACAAGATTATCAGAGGCTCCCTCAGCAAACTTTCTGATAGAGTTTGCTGTGGCTGGTGCGACCAAAATTACATCGGCCCAATCACGCAAAAAGATGTGCATAACCGGGAAAGATTTCCGATAATACAACCCAGGCCACTCGTCGAAATCTGTCCAGAAGGTCTTTGAACTCAGGATTCTCTTGTACACACCCGGGGGCAAAAACAGCGCAACAAGCTTAGAGAACAAAACGCTCCATAGATACAGGAACCACCAGCGTGGCAAAAAGTACATCGAACTGAAAGTAACAACGGTTTTTACTTCATGCCCATGTTTTGCAAGCTGCGCCTCAATTTTTGGGGCCAAAGTAGCAGCAACGCTACCTGTTACGCACAGTAAGACTTTCATGATTCAGCACCCGTTAGGAGAGTCACCGCTTTGTTGTCTTGCGGCAACCTTTTGTTTGTGAATATCCCCCAACTCGCGCAGCAACATAGGCGCAAGCATCTCCCTTAAGACCTCATGGGTTCCCCAATCGTTAATTACATACGCGCGATCCAAAAACCACTCAAGACAGTTGGCAACAATAGTATCCGCGCCAGAGTTCGTTCGACTTTCGGAAGCAATTTCGATGAGTCTCTCATCAGAAATGCCAGACTGAAGTTTGAACTTAACCAACACGCCGTCAAACTTCCAGTCAGTTCTGATCCTATCAACAATCTTGTGCGTCTGGCCAAGCTCCAGAAAAAGACGCTCGTGCCCTGAAGAAATCTTACTAGTTTTATCGACACCAACCAACCGGCCATTCCGGTCCATAGAAAACACGCCGCTAACCATAAAATCTGAGACAGCCGCAGAGTGGACAACGGCGTCAAACCTGCCAGCGCAAATCAGCTCGCCCATTTTGGCATCCAATTCGTCAAAAGTTCGATAACCAACAAGCCGCAAAAAGCCAGCGTTAATTGAATCCCTCAACGGAGGAATTGCGACAAACCTGGTATCAGAGGTAAGCAAAACGACATCGTGACCAGCAACATAGAAATGCTTAGCGATATCAAGACCTGTTTGACCTCTGAAAATGTTACTGATGGAACTGTCGCCAAGACCCGCCAAAAGCTCGTCCATGTCAGATGCCTGCAACCCACGAACCTTATCAATTGGGGTTAGAGTCGCGCCTGCTGTTACCAAAATCTTCATGGTTTTTCCCTCCGTCCTTTGTGCCTACTTGGTCGGTACACTCCTAAGGCACAGGTTCAAAAGCCTATTGGCGTTTCCCCAATAAATAAGCTGCCGGTCAGCATCAGAAATGGGCAGGGATTCAATAAGCCCGATCGAATCGTTATAAGACTGAATTGGAAAATCTGTCCCGAAAAGCACCCGCTCCCGACCAAACTTTGTGTTAAGCACCCGCATCATCTGGCGAACCAAAAACTTTCGATATTCCTGGGTGTCTTCACCCGAGCCAGACTTAAGCTGCCCGGAAGTGTCGGTAAAAACATTCGAGTACTTATTCATTAGATACTCCAATTGATCGAAGTATGGGTTTCCCATGTGACAAAGGATAAAGTCGACATCGGGACAAGAAGAGATAGCCAATTCCATAGATCGAGGCTCGGCAAGATGCCCTAACCTGTCGATGTAACAGAAAGAACTTCCACACTTCAACCTTCCGGCCGCACGATCCTCGTCGGAACAACAATGATGCAACTGCCCAGAATGGATCATGACAGGCAAACCATAGTCAGCTGCCATTTGATAAAGCAAAAACATTTCCGGATTAGAAACACCAAAATTTTGATACCCAGGATAGAGTTTGACCCCAGTAACAAGCCTCTCGCCAGCAAGGTCGGCCAACTCAAGTATGCCGCCCCCAAGGTCATTCATTACGTCAAGGCTTCCAAATGCGCCAAACAGTTCACGCTGTCCAATACGGCCCAAAAGATCACGGTTGTGAACACCTCTACCTTTGAACGGGAAATAAGTCGCAAGAAGAAAAACCTTTCTAACATCATATTGCGCCGCAAGCTTTTCGATGGCACCAATAGACGCATCCGTTGTGTGAAGACCATAAAGAGGCCTATTAGATGTGTGCGCATGGATATCGACGATCATTCATTCTCTCCTTCTCTGTCTCTCTGCTAAGCACCGAGATCCAATCTCGGTATTTTCAGGTGTGTTACCATATTATTGTAGAATGTCACGAACCGACAAGGTCCGATCTCGTCGGTTTATTTTGTTGTCAACGTCCCTCCCCAAAAGGGTATGTGCAAAATCTAGCACAAACCCCTCTGTTCAGATAACTTTCTATACCCAAATTAGTTTCGAGTCAATTTAATTCTGGGCAACAAGATTATTGATCTTATCCTCAAGAATGTTCCTAATATTACGGAGAAAAACAAGATCGTGACCTTTGCCGTCAGGAACATCGTTCCAATACATCATTTTGGGAGAGTTGGCCAAATATTCGGGCAATGGATAATCGCCCTCTGACATTATGACCACAACCTTTTTGGCGTCATCAACCATCTCTCTCGTTATCTGTTTTCTTTTATTGTTTGAGATATCAAGACCGATTTCTTTCATCACGTCTACAATCAACGAAGGAACGGAAAGATTTCTCGCCCCCAAAGACGAATGTCCCAAATCGACCCCAGCACTTTTTGCGTCTGAGGTATTTGTAAGTTTGTTATAAATGGCTTCGGCCATTTGGCTTCTTCCCGAATTAGCTCTGCATATAAATAAAATTTTCATCAGGCTAAATTCTAAATTCGATTACGTCACCATCAACAACTATATACTCTTTTCCTTCTGTCCTAAGCAATCCTTTTTCACGGGCAGCAGCATAGGAACCGGCAGATAGAAGATCCTGCCAACCAATAACCTCCGCCCGAATAAACTTGTCTCGAAAATCGGTGTGAATTGCAGTTCCAGCAATAGGCGCAGTTGAATTCTTTCTGATTGTCCAGGCACGAGTTTCATCTGGCCCGGTCGTCAAAAAGGTAATCAACCCAAGAAGTTCATAACTCATTTTTATAAGTTCATCTACACCACTTTTGTCTATTCCAAGCCCACCTCTATATTCTTTCTGCTCTTCCTCATTCATCAAAGAAAGATCTTGTTCTAAACCGGCGTCAACAAAAACCCACTTGGCTTTCTCTCCTCGCAAATATTCCAAAAGTTTTGTTGTATCAATATTTTTTGATCCACTTTTTTGATTTAGAACATACAAGATAGGTTTGTTCGTCAAAAGATGGAGACCTTTGAGCAACGGCTGCTCAAACTCATTTAGCAAAACTGTATTTGCGAATTTGCCAGCCTGCAAAACAGATAAAACTTTTGCCAGCATATCACGCTCGATAATTGCCGTTTTGTCCCCGCGCTTTGCGTCACCTTCAACATTAGAAAGCCTCTTTGTAACAGTCTCGATATCGGCCATGACGAGTTCAAGATTTATTATTTCAATATCTCGAATTGGATCTGGTTTGTCATGAACATGAATTATCTTTTCATCTACAAAAATTCTAACAACCTCGGCGATAGCATCCACCTCGCGAATATGAGAAAGAAATTTGTTTCCAAGCCCTTCTCCCTGCGATGCCCCCTTTACCAAACCAGCAATGTCGACAAACTCAATAGCCGCCGGAATAGTTTTAGCCGATTTGGAAAATTCTGTAAGTTTCCAAATTCTTTCGTCAGGAACAGCAACCACGCCAACCGATGGATCAATAGTACAAAAAGGATAATTTTCCGCCGGTACAGATTTTTTTGTTAAAGCGTTAAAAAGAGTCGACTTTCCAACGTTTGGTAACCCCACAATACCAATCTTTAAAGACATAGGATAAATTTAGCATATTGTGGCCCAAATTAAAGCTTTTTGACCTATTGACAGTAGGCATAAAAAAATGCTATAATATAAGGTGAATCTAAGAACTTTGTAAAAGCCGGATTTGACCTAAAGGGCATGATTTTGCTCACGCCTTTCAGGCCAAATCCGGCAACAGAAGAGAGGAGGTACGTACGCCATGGCCAATGAAGACAGTGCCAGGAACTCCAACAAGGCAACAACAACCAAGGACACTCCCGCCAGCGGTGCTGGGGTCAGCGACTTCGCGCTCGAGATCCTAAGTTGGACAGAAGAGCACCCGCTTGATCTCGACGACGAGTTCAACAACAACGGGCTCGACAGCGACGACATCGACCACAACGGAGAGCCAAGGCGCGGCTGAGCACACTCGCCTAGCCTCGACCCGACTCAGGTGACAAACAAAGAGAGAAAGGAAACGAATGAACAGAATCTCCGGCACACTTTTCTTCCTGGCGTTTTTCCCATACATCTACGCAATAGCAACCCACCAGACGACACCTTCCCCTGTCTCGTGGGCCATCTGGGCGAGCGTTGACACGCTTACCCTTTTGGCGATGAAGAAGGAGGGGGGGGCGCCGATTGGCCAGATCACCGGAGCGGTTGCTGGGGCATGGGTCACCACCATCCTGGCAATCATCTTCGGAAAGCCAACTATGGGCTCGGTCGAATGGATCAGCATCATTGGCGCTGCCGCGGGTATCATCCTGTGGCAAAAGACCAACAATGCCGTCCTTGCGATCGTTTGCTCTCAGCTGGCCATTTTCCTTGGGGCCTTTCCGACCTTCGTCGACGCATACAGAGAACCGTGGAGAGAAGACATAATCGCCTGGACTATCTGGCTTGTGTCTTGCATCTTTGCTCTCTGCGCCGTCAAAAAGTGGAACCTAGCAGAAGCGTTGCAACCAATAACATTCACCGTCGTTGAAAGCGTGGTGTTTGAGCTGGTTGTCATCCGTCCGCTTTTCCACTACTACCTGTACTAGAGAAGTCAACAAGACCGGCCAACACGAAGCAAGGAGGAACAAAACAATGTTCAGAATGATTGGGAAACACGCTCTGGTCGAGAAGTACGCACAAGAGGCTGAAAAACTTGGAGCAGAGTTGAAATTGAGCACTGACGGGCAGTTCGTCGAGGCATGGTGCCCGATCGGCACCGCCAGCGGCGGCATGACTCAACCGCCCAACGATGCCGGGCGGATCCGTGGAATGGTTTCACTGTTCATGAACTTGGCGTGTGGAGTGGGTAACATCGACGAAAGCTACTGTCGCGAAGAAGATGGCCGTCGCATCATCTGCGTCCGCCCCAGGTAGTCCCCCCGCACTCACCAGTTTCAGGTCTAGGCCAACACCAAAGCAACATGTCTCGCCACTTCGGCGAGACAACCCGCAACCGACAAGGAGGACCCTACGCCATGAGTAGCACACACCGTGCCATCGTCTTGATCATCGCCCTGTACCTCGTTGCCTTGGTATGTCTCGGTTACTTCTGCAAGTAAGGTAGCGCCCTCTCGTTCACAAGAACTTTGCGAGGCCAAGACCTCGCCACCGCCCCGGTACTCCTGGGGCGGCTTTCATTTTTATATTTGTTCTTACTCTCGTTATCCCCCCCCTCTTTTAAGAAGGCGATATATCGCCTTTTGTAGACATGAGTCCATACACCGACAAACCGCCAAGTTGAATCCTGGCGGCTTATCATTTTTCTCAGTTAAGTTTTAGCAAGTCAGCTATTTGAACTTTTCAGCAACACCCTTAAGCTCGGCCTGATACTTTCCTGCCACATTGGTTATGGCTGTCATCTGGTCGAGGCCCTGCGACTTCATAAGCATCTGTGCTTCCTCTGCAATTTTTTTGAAGAGGTCAGGATTTTCGGTAAAGATTTTGACAAACTTATCGATGTCAGCATCTGGAATCCCTTTCATCTTGGACTTGATAAAAGTCCTGAGCAAAAATTCACTTCCCCACATTGTTTTTTATGTTAGACTTCAAAACTTTCTCTCGCCATACTTTTTATGAGCACGCTGTATCCGCCTACCCGCCTGAACGTCGGGCAGGCTGGCGGATCAGCTCGCTCCCTGCCTGCGCAGGCAGGTCGGCCCGTCGGCCTGCGAGAGTCTCCTAAAAAGTACGGCCTCGACAAGTTTTGAAGTTGCAAATTTAGACTAGAAATTGTGCGATCAACAAAGCAACAATGTTTGCAACCTTGATCATTGGGTTAATAGCTGGGCCAGCAGTATCTTTGTACGGGTCTCCAACAGTATCTCCTGTAACAGCAGCCTGGTGAGCTGGAGATTTTTTACCTCCGTGATTACCCTCTTCTATATATTTTTTGGCGTTGTCCCAAGCAGCACCTCCGGATGTCATAGACAAAGCGACAAAAATTCCTGTAACGATCAAACCAACCAACAATCCACCCAAGGCCTCTGGGCCCAAAACAAAACCGACAATAACCGGGAAAAGAATTGGGATAAGAGCTGGCAAGACCATCTCTTTAATGGCAGCCTTCGTAACAATGTCGACAGCGGCGGCATAGTCTGGTTTAGCAGTTCCCTCCATAATTCCTTTTATCTCTCTGAACTGTCTGCGGACCTCCTCAACGATAGCGGAACCTGCTTTAGCAACAGCCTCCATGGCCAACGAACCGAACAGATATGGCATCATTCCTCCTATCAAAAGACCGATCAAAACATCTACATTTCCAAGCGCAAACGTGTAGGCTTGTCCTCCAAACTTTGTAAGTTCCTGAGTATAAGCAGAGAAGAGAACGAGCGCAGCCAAACCAGCAGAAGCGATAGCATAACCTTTTGTAACCGCTTTCGTGGTGTTTCCAACTGCATCAAGAGGATCAGTAACAGCTCGAACTGAATCTGGCAAACCAGCCATCTCGGCAATACCTCCAGCATTGTCTGTTATAGGACCGAAGGCGTCGATAGCGACGATAATTCCCGACAAAGAAAGCATACTCATCGTTGCAAGAGCAATTCCGTAAAGACCGGCCGAGGCATGAGCAAAGTAGATAGCGGCAGCAATTAATATAACCGGAAGAGCGGTGGCCTGCATTGAAACGGCCAAACCAGCGATAATATTTGTTCCGTGACCCGTTGTAGAAGCCTGGGCAATTTTTTGCACCGGTGCAAAACTCTTTGATGTGTAGTACTCAGTGATCATTACCATACCAACAGTAACTATGATACCCAAGACAAGCGGCCAGAATACACTAAGATCTCCAGGCAAGGCGATAAGACCATTATCGTTTGTCATAACCCAGAACAAAACCAACAAAACAACGATAGTGGCAGCCAATCCTTTGTAAAGAGCAGCCATTATTCCTTTGGTAATTTTTACAAACAAAGATCCAATTATAGACGCGATTATAGCCATCGCTCCAATCAAAAGTGGCAAAGTTAAAATTACATCATTCCCAGGGTAGAGAAGACTTCCAAGAAGCATAACCGACAGGGCTGAAACAACATATGTTTCAAAAAGGTCTGCGGCCATACCGGCGTCATCGCCAACGTTATCTCCAACATTGTCCGCAATAACTGCTGGGTTTCGAGGATCATCTTCCGGAATTCCTGCCTCGACTTTTCCAACTAAGTCAGCTCCGACATCTGCACCCTTAGTGAAGATTCCTCCGCCCAATCTGGCAAAAACAGAAATTAGAGAAGCTCCGAAACCAAGAGCGATTAGGGCATTCACGTCCTTCGTTATCCAATAAAAAGAGGTCAAGGAAAGAAGAGCTAGACCAACTACAAAAAAGCCAGTGACAGCACCTCCTTTAAAGGCAAGAGAAAAAGCTTCTGACAAACCTATTTTAGCCTCCTGTGTTACCCTCGCATTGGCTTTAACTGAAACAGTCATACCTATGTACCCGGCAAGAGCAGAAGCAACAGCTCCAACAACAAAACCAGCAACCATTTTGGCCCCCAAGAAAATCCAAATTAAAACAGCCAAAATAACGCCGACAATCAAAACGGCTTTGTTCTGTCTTTTAAGGTAAGCCTTAGCGCCAGTTTCGATAGCCTCTTGAATGGCCTGCATTTTTGCATCACCAGGAGACTTCTTAAGGATAGCGGCTGCTAAAAGTGCTCCGTATAAAATCGAAGCAAGAGACGCTATCAAGGAAATTGTTAATATAGACATATATAAATCTTGGTTATTAATTTCTACAATATGCAAATAATTCTAGCCCGCCTTGAGCATTTTGGCAAGACATGTGGTAAAGCAAATGGCCCCCGCGTGAACGGAGGCCGACAAAAACACAGTGTTGAAAACTTATGAAAACAGACTAGGCTTTTGCCTTATCCCGAGAGCGCTCATCGGTGATACCGGAGGAATCGCCCATTCGTTCTCCAACCAAGTCGGCAGGAACGTCGGTGGCAACCCTAGTGGCATCAGCTTCGATCTCGCCAACCTGTGCGGCCTTGGCCAGATGATCGCTCATGTCTGGGACAGACTCTCCGTTATCAATAGCCATTGCAATCTCGGCCATGGCCTGCGCCCCTTCAGGGCTTATGATATTCGGTACTTCTTCCTTGCGCATGAAACGAGAGATGTGTCGGGCAATCTGTTGATCAACAGAGGTTCCCTCTTCTCTCTCCTTCTTCTTCACTCTCTCAAGCTCCATTCGCAGGTAGAAAAGAGTGGCTTCGAAATTGGAGACAAGACGCTGTCTCTCTTGAGCATCAAACTCTGTCTCGGGCAAGGTCGTCTTCTTGCCAAGATCAGCAAGATTACTTTCGATGTCTCTGACGTTCCTTTCAAGCTCGGATCTCTTGTCGCCAGCGACGCAGTTTTCCTTCTTCCAAACTCGGTATGCCCAAGTAAGGTTGGTAATCTGCGAATCAAAGGCATCAAGAAGCCTCTTGGTCCTGGCCTTGCCCATCTTTCCGGACTTGATCGCATTTCTGATCTTTTCGGAAAGAGAGAGAATGGTTGTCCACTGTGCCGGTTCAGAGCCTTGATTGTGGGGACACCTGCGATAATTACCCTTGCACACCTTACAAACAATTCTGTCGCTCATAATAAAATCAATGAAAGCCATTATCACAGACCAAACACCCCAGAGAAAAACTCCGTCTCCGCCCTTCACAAACATCAAAAAGCACAGAAGCGGAAGGACGTATTGGACACCAATCAATGTCAACTTGTTGTATGTAGCAATCGACCACAAACCATCGTCAAGAGATTGGACAAGATTTCCCTCGTCATCCTTAGACAAAATGTCGGTTCTATTTCGATAAAGAGTCGCAAGCTCTTCTGGACTGGGAACAACCTTGGACATGGTCTCTCCTTCCTTGGCCACGCTCAAAACAGTTTTGCGGCCTTGTTAGGCACCTTTCAGGTGCTGTTTTCTTTAGTTTTCGGTGTACTACTTTTCCCTTCTTCTGCGCGACTATAACATATATTTACATTTTTTGCAAGAGCAGTTAATTATAGGGAGCAAAAGGCCCCCACGCGCGTGGGGGCTGGCCGAGATACGACCTTGAAAACTTGTAAAGACAGAACACGTTACTTCGAAGAGTGTGTTTTCGCTGCGTCCTTCCTGATTCTCTCTCCAAGCAAAATTGGGCAATCAACAGTAAGCATGGAAAACAACCTACCAATAGAAAACGTTACCAAAAACGCGCCAACAGTAAGGATAAGCATCCTAGCAATGCTTTCCGAGTAGGTAAGCAAATGTGCATGATGCATCGAAAATGGAATGTAACCTCCGAATGAGATAGCCTGGAACAGACTAAATGCGAACCAAGTCAAATCATACTTCAAGCCCCTATCAACCCATCGCGCCAAAAAAGCGGCGACAAGAGCAACCGCAACTCCTGCAATAATTTGAGGCACCAACGACCGATAGATAGCGACACCAAGAAGAGCACCATTAAGACCACCAAACGACAGGGCGATCAAATTCCAATCTGTGGCCACTCTCCAGTCGGTCTTTTCGGACATAGTTCTCCTTCTGCTCCTTTCTCTAAAAAACACCTTACAAAAGAAAAACCTGGCGGCATAAACAAACCAAAATTTTGGATTTCAATTCTAACCTGAGGTAAGACTAGCACTGGCCAGAGGTATGGTCAACACACGCTTTTTCAATAAAATTTATCTATTCAACAGAAGACATTTTTGACATAGAAAATATGAAGGTGATCATGGCAACAAAAGACACAAGAGCTGCAAATTCAAAAGCGTACGCCGGTTGCAAAGACCACAAAAACCCGGCAATGACCGAGGCCATAAAATACACAAGACCAGTAATAAGGTTGTAGGCCCCTATCGCAGTGGCTCTCCTGTCTTTTTCTAGATCGGCAATAAAGGCCTTGCTCTGCCCTTCGTCTATACTGTAAAAAATTCCAAAAAGAACGAAGAGAATAATTACCTCCCACTTCTGATCGGCAAAAATAAAACCCAGAGACATAACTGTGTATATAACGTAGCTGCACATTAGTATGTATGACCTCCCTATTTTGTCTCCCAACTTACCGATAGACGACGACACTATCACAAAAGAAAGATTGAAAAGAGCATATAGCAAAACAACATCCTTCACAGCAAAACCAACATTGTATGCCTTCAAAAGTAAAAAACTAAAACTAAAATACGCCAGAGCAAAAATACCGGCAGGAATAAGATACGCTTTAAAACCAGGACTAAGATACGACCACGCCTTGAAGATGTTTTCTTTTTCACGCACAGTACCTGGCCGTTCTTTTACAAGGGCCAAAACGACGACCGCTAACGCGGCAAAAATAGCAGCGACAACAAACAAAATACGAAAAGCATAAATTGTCTGACCGAACGAAGCTAGAATAAAATAGGCCACGAAAGGCCCAATTACAGCCCCGGCCTTATCAAGGGCTTTGTGCACTCCGAAGGAATAGCCACGCGTGGATTTTTCAGCAACATCTGAAAGCCAGGCATCTCGTGGTGCACCCCTAAAACTTTTACCCAATCTTTCCACGACCCTAAAGGTCGCCAAGGCCGAAACAGAGCTGGCGACAACAAGGAACATTTTGGCCAACACAGAAAAACAATAACCAACCATGGCCAGAGGTTTTCTTTTCCCTGTTTTATCCGATAACCATCCGGCAATATAATCGAGGGAAGAAGCCGAAAAGTCCGCAAGCCCTTCCACAATACCAAGCAGCGCAACCGACGCCCCAACGATGGTCGTAAAGAAAACAGAAAAAACAGAAAAAATTGCTTCAGAGCTTACATCAGTCAAAAAACTGACTAGCCCGAGTTTCAAAACATCTGGATGAACGCCAAGAAATCTTTTTTCATTTTGCATATTTATATATCTTAGACAATTTTTCCGCGTCGCACAGCATTCAGCAGGCTGGCAAACCCTTCCTCTTCGCTGCCATTATTGTTAATTTTTACGATTATCTATTTGCAAAACTTCTTGTTTTTGGATCAAATTTAGTTTCTCCCTCTTTTCCTCTAAACGACACTTTTATTTCAGCAGGCGATACAAACTCTCCAGACTCCGATCTGCCCGCAGCCTTGATCTCTGCATGGACACCCTCGCCATAAGTCGGTCCTGTCCCCTTTTTTGTACCTTGTCCAAGAGAGGCTTCAAGTAAATCTCTCACCCCCTCCTCATGGCCGATACAAACAAAATGTAGTTTTTTATCTGTGTTCGGAGCAACAGTTCTGGCTACTCGTTCAAGATATGCGATTACCCGGGCAGAGCGTTTGGCCAAATCGCCAGAAGTTTCTGCTCCTTTTGGTAATTTAGATGACTCGGTCCAGTATTCCATCCACTCACCCCATTCTTTTCCAGCCGCCTTCATTTTCTCCGCTATTTCACCCATTGAACCGTCCTTGGTTATAACATCCCTCATTGACTCCTTTGTTTGCTGAAATTCATCATTCTCACGTACCTCAATGCCCTTTTCCTGAAACACTTGTTTATATATGTCGCACGTCTGTCTGGCTCGGCTCTTTGGGCTAGTCCAAAAAATAACTAGTTCATTATCTTTGTCTATACTCGCAGCCAAAATTTCTGCGTGATCTCTGGCCTTTGTGCGAGACTCCTCCGTAAGAGTACCCCCATACTCGCCCTTCATACGCTCCTCTTTCGTATATTCTGGCTTTTCATGCCTCACATAATCCAGCTCAACACTATTTTTATTTTCTTTTTCTATCATTGTTTTGATTCTATCAATCGCACTGTTCCATTGTCTATGCGTCTTCCTTCTTCATCAAAAGAGGCGTCAACTTCAACCATGTCACCGTCCTTTAAAATTTGAGTAGCCTCTTTAGTCCCAATTATACAGGGCTTCTTCAATTCCCTAGCAATGATAGCCGCATGCGACAAAATACCACCTTCGTCAGTTATTATCGCCGCCGCTTTTTTACAAAGGGAAATCATGTCTGGTTTAGTCATATCGGTCACCAGTATTTCTCCGTCTTTAAACTTGTAAAATCCGGCTTCTTTGTCCCTACGCTCAAAAACAACATGAACTCTTCCGGCCACCTTACCAGCATAAGCAATCATGCCCTTCAATTCTTTTGTGTTAGTATCCTTTTTCAGTTTATCTTGAACAAGTTTCCAAATATCCTGTGCCTGTTTTCCAAAGTAAGCGTCCGCCTTTGACCCACGTCTTCTTACTGCCAAAGCATTTCGACGACTATCTAAAATATCTTTTCCGACAACTTTATCTTTTGACAATAAGGAAACGATCTCATCGTATGTGTACAAGAACATGTCCGGCTTAATGCTGATCTTGTGCCGTCTTGAAACTTCTCTTAAAACCTTCCCGACCAAAATTGAAAACAGCTCAAACCCTTTCTTTCTAAATCTAAATCTTATCTGCCCTATCTCTTCGGCCTCCTTCGCGGTTATATCAATAACATTAGTAGAGGCGGCCTCTTCTGTGTGGCGATAAAGATCCCCATAGTCATGTAGATAACCTAACGCCTCTTTAAAATTTTCTGAGAGTTCTTCTTTCGTAAAATTTTTCGCCTTGCCCTTGCCAAAATTTTTTACAAAAAGCTCGGAACGAACAAGAAACGTGTTGGCCCTCTTAATATATTCCGACCTCCCCCGTTTTGTTTTTAATATTGAATCTTCGGCACGTACCTTCTCTGAGCCGTTCAAATAATAAAAATGAAATATCCCGCCGTGGAAAATAATAATCGAGTCGGTTCCATAAGACTTTTTGGGATCAGTCATCCAAAACAACGGCATGCTGACCTCGCGCGCCCAAAACTCCGCAGAATAAATCTTTGGTAAATTTCTGTTTTTGGTGATCATGGCCGATTTTGTGGTCATTATACCAAAAAGTTCGGACTCATTTCCAGCAGAACCCCGAATGAGGCACGCGCGGAGCGCGTGGTGGCTCTAACCTAAATCGTACGCTCGACGAATCGCCCCGCCACCGCCTCGCGGACTCGGCGGAAACCCCGAAAGAAAAAACACTCCTTGCATTTCCGATTTGGCGGGGGTGAAATTTCTTTTGAAAAAGGAAAGGGTGTTTTTCTTTCGGGGTTCTGCCCTCCAAGTATTCGGGCAGTTGGCGGGGCGAAATGCGGACTCGGTTTTGCCAAACTATTTTCTGGGGAAAAGGATTTGGCAAAACCTCGGCTAACATTTTGTTTTTGCATTTTGACCGCGCGGAGGAGGGGTCTGGGGAGGAATCCGCGCGGGCTTCGCTTCAATTTGACGAGGTGGCTTAAAACTTGCATAATACGAAGTACTATGTTATACTATCGCCAGATTCGGAAATCACAGAAACCCTTAACACAGGAGGCTCGAAATGACTTCAATCTACGATCTAAGCTGGGGTGAGACATCGTTTCTCGCCAAGCTACAGCTCTTTTTCAAATCACAAAAGCAAGAGAAGGAGAAAATGCGGTCGAGTGATCTGCAGGTGCAGGCGCAAGGGTGTTCCGCACTCTCAAGCACGTACTACAGCATCGTCGGTACTGCATTTTCTCAACTCAAGGCATCGCTTCGACCCAAGTGGCTCGCTCCAGTGCGAATCGCGACGTGGTGCTTCACTTGGCTTCCGCTTGCCGCGTGGTGCTACTGGCGCATGCTTCCTCTTTCGGATTGCATCGTCAAGCTCATCGGCTACAACGGAATGTCTGCAGATCAATGCGATGTTCGCCAGAGCGTTCTGCGTCGTCGTAGCAAGTATGACGAGGCGGAAAAGTGCATCCGCGCCGCTCTCGCCAAGAACCCGGAAAAAGCTCACACGCGAGGTTTACTTCGCGTCGGGCTTGCCGAGATTTATCGGCATGAAGGCGATTGGCGCAACGCGGAGACGGAAGTGAAAGCTGCGCTTACTGAAGCGGAGAAAGCCGAAAAGCTGGATCCGCGGCAAGCAGCTCGTATCTATCGCCACTGCGCGGACATCACCGACTTCATCGAACAAGGCGACCCGCTTCCGGGAAGCCAGCTTCGCCACAAGGCGCAAGTGCTCGCGCAAACAACCGGTGCGCAAGATCAACTTCTCAAGTTGTAATGATGTGGCTGTTCATCAGCCACCAACCGCTTCGTATTCATTTACGGAGCGGTTTCTTTTTGTTAAAATTGATTTATGCAATATCTATCATTCATTGAAAAACCCACAAAAGAAGCGATAAGAGTATTTGCAGAAAAAAGAAACCTAGCCGAACATCTACCCGAAACGTATCAGCATCCACAGGAAGATTATCTAATCGCGTCAAATTCGTCTCCAGTTTTTGTTGTTTCTGACGGGGTTACTTTGAATTTTAAAAAGTTAATTGAAGATAACACAAAATATCCAAATCCTTCTCCTGCAGGAGAGGTTGCGAAAATATTTTGCGAAGCAGTCATAAAAAGTGCTCGTGATAAATACGATGAATTTGACGCGAAGAAAATTATTGAGGTTTTTAAAGAAGCAAATGACGAAGTAAAAAAATACAATGAGCAAATTGGCAAAAGCGATATTTCTGGAAACATAACAGGTTTCTACGCCGCCACAGGTTCATTTGTAGTTATCAAAAATGATAAGGCGTATTATGCTTCCATTTGTGATTCATTCGTGGCACATTTTAACAAAGAGATGAATGTAAAATCTATGTCTTCGGGCGTTTGTATCCCGTACGCTGTCATAAACGGCGAGGAAAAAATGGCAAAGCATTTGGAAAAAGGTATTTTTGATATTGAAGGTGGCGACCGTATTTTTATTTTTACCGATGGTTTTGAGCATTATGTTAGAAATTCTGATTTCCTTAATCTTTTCAAAAATTGGAACGATAATTTGAAAGAGCATATAGCAGAATTTTCCAAAGAAATGAATTTGCAAGACCCGGAAAAATATGGCCATGAACGTTCTCTCATCGCAATTTTAATTTGACATGAAAATTCTTATCACTGGCGCGTCCGGAACAATTGGAAGCGTATTGCTAAAATGTTTGTCGGGAAAACATGCTGTAATCGGCGTAGATAAAATTCCATCAAGTAATGTCATGACTCTTGATATTGTGAATGAACAAGAGCAACTTCGAGATTTGTTAAAAGGTGTTGATGTTGTCATTCACCTAGCGTGGGATGTGAAAGAGGCCGGGACTGCGCTGAACGTGTCGGTAGCAGAAAATAAAATAATGGGAGAAATAATGTATGCGATCTCGCTGGAGCAGAAAGTAAAACGGTTCATTCTCGCTAGTTCCGTTCATGTATCTTTCGGCCACATCAACTATAGACACCCGGGCATTGTCGAAAACCACAGCATTTTACACAAAAAGAAAATAACAACTCAAGACGACTATTTTCCGCTCGGTATTTACGGGACTTCAAAAGTCTATCTTGAAATACTTGGGAAAGCATACAGCGAGAAGGGGTTGCAGGTTGTCGCTGTAAGATTTGGAAATGTGACTGATGATAACAGCTTCGGCGAGTATCCGTTTTGGTTGAGCCATAGAGATTGCTGTCAATTTATTGAGAAGTGTGTTGTGGTAAATAACTTACCGAAGTATTCTGTTTTCTTCGCCATCTCTGACAACCCATGCAACCCTTTCGATCTTTCAGATGCACGACTACAACTTGGGTACGAGCCGAAAGATAAATCGGAATGCCCTAATTTGAAATAGCC